>JBILCE010000172.1:0-3178 GCA_044353305.1 Paenibacillus sp. | reverse complement strand
TATGCCCATGGAGGTTTTGGCATTTGCCCTCATAACAATGCAAATGATGCGCGCTGTCGAACGTAAACTCTTTTGACACGAGCACCTTACGATTGTGATATTTTAGTTGATCCTCTTGAATGTCTTGGCCTAGAAGTTGTACTTTTCGAGGAAAAGAGTAATCCATTGCTGCACCTCATCCGTTTGTCCACAAAATTCTCACTATTATAGCATAAATAACCTAGCGCTCACAATGGAAGTGCCGTTATTCGGTTGGTTTTTCAAGGTTTCCCTCGTATAATGAATCTTATGAAATGATCGGAATGGAGCGATTGAACGGTGAGAGGGAAGTTGCCGGCCGCTTATGTGGAGCGGATTGGAACACAATTGGGTGACGAGGCTGAAGCTTTCTTAAGAAGTTACGAACAGCCTAGAACGTTTGGGCTTCGTTTTAATAGGACGAAGTTGGTCGGATTGGAAACGATTACTGCCAGACTAGAGACGGAATTCGGACTGACGCCGGTTCCGTGGTGTGAGGATGGTTTCTATTATGATGAAGAGAAGCGGCCTGGTAGGCATCCTTATCATGCTGCAGGTCTTTATTATATCCAAGAGCCCTCAGCGATGTCCGCTGTTCAGTTGTTGCGGCCGATGCCAGGCGAGACCGTGCTTGATTTGGCCGGTGCACCGGGTGGCAAGACGACACAAATAGCCGCTCTTCTACAAGGAAGCGGATTGTTAATTGCTAATGAAATTCATCCGGGGCGCGCCAAAATATTGTCTGAAAATGTGGAGCGTTGCGGTTTCGCGAATGTGGTTGTGATGAACGAAACACCAGGCCGATTAGCGGCACGTTTCCCTGCTTTCTTCGATAAAATTATGCTTGACGCACCTTGCTCGGGTGAAGGAATGTTTCGTAAGGATCCCGATACGATTGCCGAATGGTCACCTGCGCATGTGGAAATGTGCGCCTCGAGACAACTCGATATTGTGCGGGATGCGATCAAAATGCTGAAACCAGGGGGATTGCTAGGTTATTCCACTTGCACGTTTGCACCACAAGAAAATGAACGCAATATTGCAACGATGTTGGCGGAAGAGCCGCTATTGGAGCTCGTTGCGGTGGAGCAAATATGGCCGCATCGTGAACGTGGTGAGGGGCATTTCATAGCGGTGATGAGGCTTTTAGGGGAAAGCGGGGACAGTCCTGTGGTTGTTGCTGGATCCCGTAATAATCGGACGAAGGCGCAACCGAATGGTAGAGGCGGAGCTGGCAGAACCAGCTCAAGCGCGGCAACAGAAGCTTGGCGTGCTTTCGAGGGGTTCGCTGTCAACCATGCTCCAGGACTTCGGTTACCTTATGTGCAACCACTGTTGTTCGGCGAACACCTTTATGCATTGCCACTGGACACAGTCGGCCGTTTTAGCTCAACGATGTTAGATGGACTAAGGGTAGTCCGTCCAGGGTTACACGTTGCCGAACTGAAAAAAGGCCGCATCGAGCCCGCACACGCGCTTGCACTTCACATGCCTTGGCATGCCCAAGACGGTGTTCAACTAGATGCGGATGACTCTGAAATAATCGCCTATCTTCGTGGAGAGACGCTCGCCGGCTTCCCGCATGCCAATGGCTGGACACTTATTCGTCTGAACGGCTTTCCTATTGGTTGGGGAAAAGGTAGTGATGGCCAAGTCAAAAATCATTACCCTAAAGGTTTACGTTGGCTTGGGCGATCATTCTAAGCTTAAAACAAAATTTTGATAGGTATTTGGATCATAAATTTGCTAAACTAGTAACGTGAAATTATTTCCAATATTCCGGAGCTTCCCCAATGATATTGGCCTGTTGTTTTTTCGAAAATGTGGCTTCCAGAGCTTGTTGTTCCTTTGTTGAAATTTCGGGATGGTTCATGTTTCCATAACCTTCAGATGGATTCATTTTTATTCTAGCGATGACCTCCGACAATTTTGGCGACCATAATACATGTTGCATGTGACAATACTCTCCTCATTGTTCATTTGATGGACTACTTTATCTTAACGAAATCAAGGTGGAATTGAAAATGAAAAAGAAGGTTTTACTAGCTCTCGGTATTGCAGGCTTTCTTTTATTGCAGATTTGGTTTATCTTCGTAGCATTTAAAGAAGATTATTATGGGGTTATTCTAAAAAAGGCTTCTGATTCCCAGTGGGAAATCGATTACTTTGAAGACTCTAGATTTAAAATACAATCCGGTTTACTAGAAGGCGACCTCCTTATCCAAGTTGATGGAAAGGATCCGAACGAGAATTTTTCTATTCGAAAGTGGGGCTATTTGGGCACCGCAAATACCCTAATCGTCCTTAGAAGTGGAGACTTCATCAACATAAACATCACAGGAAAGTTCCAAAATTCTTTCGATTTTATTTGTCTTCTCGCAAATATCATCTGTATCTGTATAGCTTGGCTTATTTATATTAAAACTCCGAAAACGAAAGCATCTTTATTTTTATGTCTCTTTTTTTTAATCATTGGCATGTTGTTTCTTTCATCGATTGCTTCTAGTAGGGGCGATGTTGTTTCAAGAAGTATCTTGTCATATCTCATGTTGCTTGCGCCTATCGTTTTGCTTCATTTTGTCTTCCTTTTCTTTAAAGAACAGAGTCAAATCGAACTGCCTTTTTCTATTTTTAATCGGCTTTATTGGTTTATCACATTGTATTCATCGTTACAATTCATTTATTTCCTACCAATTGATACTTATCATTTAGTCGACTACGACAGAAAATGGAGTGTTCTCTTGTTTTTATCCGCTTTACTTCTGAACTTTGTGATGTTCTTCTATATTTATTTTCGATACCGAAAAAGAAACAGACAAGTCAACGCCATTGTCGGATTTATTTTGGTCACTTTTTTTGTCTTTTGTCTGCCCTTTGCATTATTTTCGTTTCTCCCCATCATAATTACAGGAAAGCCTGCAATTAATCCTGCCTATACGGCCTTTCTGGTCATTTTATCTCCTGTTTCATATGTATATTTACTTTTATCCAAATCGTTGTTTGATATCCAGTACGTACTACGTCGCATTATATATACAGTCCTAGTCGCTGTCCTGCCCGCCACGATGACCATCATTCTGCTCGTATTGACAAGTAAAAACACGTTGTCAATGACATCCTTGGTTTCTAATTTTATTTATATTTTATGCACACTCGCTTT
>JBILCE010000171.1:0-3194 GCA_044353305.1 Paenibacillus sp. | reverse complement strand
TCTGTATCACAAACGCATCAAGTATACGAAAAAATTCAAAGCGCACGATGAGAACAACCAGGCCCAAATCGGTGATGTCGTCAGAATCATGGAGAGTCGCCCTCTGTCGAAAGACAAAAGTTGGAGACTGGTCGAGATTGTCGAAAAAGCGGTTATCATTTGATTGACTATCGAAACGCTATTGGAAGGAGGAATTACGAATGATTCAACCATTTACACGTTTAAGTGTAGCTGACAACTCGGGTGCAAAGAAATTAATGTGTATCCGCGTATTAGGTGGAACTGGCCGTCGCGTTGGTCACATTGGTGATCTTATTGTATGCTCCGTCAAAGAAGCAACACCAGGTGGCGTTGTCAAAAAAGGCGACGTAGTAAAAGCGGTTATCGTACGGACCCGCCGTAGCACACGTCGTAAAGACGGATCGTACATCACTTTTGATGAGAATGCAGCGGTTATCGTTAAGGAAGACAAGAGCCCACGTGGCACACGTATCTTCGGACCTGTTGCTCGCGAACTTCGTGACAGAGACTTTATGAAAATCATCTCCTTGGCGCCTGAAGTTATCTAAGGTCAGGAGATAAACCATCTTCACCTTTGGGAGGTGTTACTGAAATGCCAAGATTGAAAAAGCTACTGGAATCGCACAACAACAAATTGCACGTGAAAAAAGACGATACAGTTTTCGTCATCACAGGCAAAGATAAAGGTAAAAAGGGTCGCGTTATCGCAGCCTATCCGCGTGAAAATCGCGTTCTGGTTGAAGGCGTTAATCTCGTGAAGAAGCATGCGAAGCCTTCGCAGAAAAATCCACAAGGCGGCATCTTGACGCAAGAAGCATCGATTCATGTTTCTAACGTCATGTTGGTCGATCCGAAATCGGGACAACCGACTCGCGTTGGTTATAAGGTGCTCGATAACGGTAAAAAAGTACGGGTTGCGAAAAAATCCGGTGAAGTCATCGACTAAGATCGCACAATGAAAGGAGGCTGTTTTGCACCATGGCAACAAGGATGAAAGAAAGATACGTAAGTGAAATAACTCCTGCACTTATGCAGAAGTTCCAGTATAAATCGGTCATGCAAGTACCAAAGATCGAGAAGGTTGTTATTAACATGGGTGTTGGCGAGGCTGTTTCCAACTCCAAAATTTTGGATGTTGCCGTTTCTGAGCTTCAGTTGATCTCTGGTCAAAAACCAGTTGTCACCAAAGCTAAGAAATCAATCGCTGGTTTTAAACTTCGCGAAGGCGTTCCAATCGGTGTGAAGGTAACACTTCGCGGCGAAAGAATGTATCACTTCCTGGATAAGTTGTTTAACGTTGCGCTTCCTCGCGTACGTGACTTCCGCGGTGTATCCTCTAAAGCGTTCGATGGACGTGGGAACTATACACTCGGTTTGAAAGAACAGCTCATTTTCCCGGAAATTGAGTATGACAAGGTCGATAAAATTCGCGGCATGGACGTAGTTATCGTTACCACGGCAAACACGGACGAAGAAGGCCGTGAGTTGTTAAATCAATTCGGAATGCCTTTCGTGAAAGCGTAAGGTACGTTACGGAGGTGGAAAATAAGTGGCAAAAACATCAATGATCATTAAGCAGCAACGCGCGCCGAAGTTTAAGGTTCAAGCTTACACTCGCTGCGAACGCTGTGGCCGCCCGCACTCTGTTTTGCGCAAATTTAAAATTTGCAGAATATGTTTCCGCGAGCTTGCTTACAAAGGACAAATTCCTGGCGTAAGAAAAGCTAGCTGGTAATCCTCAATCTCGGGAAGGAGGTTCGCTGTATGGTAATGTCTGATCCGATTGCAGATATGCTTACACGCATCCGCAACGCCAATATCGTTCGTCATGAAACCGTCGAAATCCCTGCTTCCAAAATCAAGCGTGAGATCGCTGAGATTCTTAAACGCGAAGGATTTATTCGCGACGCTGAATATGTACAAGACAACAAGCATGGGATTATCCGATTATTCCTTAAATATGGACCGAATAACGAGCGCGTTATTTCGGGTCTAAAACGCATCAGTAAGCCGGGTCTTCGCGTTTATTCACAATCGCAAGAAATTCCGCGCGTACTAGGTGGTCTTGGTCTGGCAATCATTTCGACATCGAAAGGTGTCATGACCGATAAAGAAGCACGCCAAACCAAAGCGGGCGGAGAAGTTATCTGCTACGTTTGGTAATTCATCGCAATCGATTGGAGGTGTAACCATGTCCCGTATCGGACGTAAACCTATTACCGTTCCTAACGGTGTAAACGTGTCCTTGGACAACACTGTGCTTACAGTGCAAGGTCCGAAAGGCTCGCTAACTCGTGAACTTCATAAAGACATGAAAGTATCGGTTGACTCGAACGTACTTACGGTCGAACGCCCATCTGATAACAAACTTCATCGCTCATTACACGGTACAACTCGAAGCGTTATCAATAACATGATAAGTGGTGTTACTGATGGCTTCTTCAAAAACCTTGATCTAGTAGGTGTAGGTTACCGTGCAAGTAAGAATGGTAACAAGTTAGTATTGAACGTTGGCTATTCGCATCCGGTAGAAATCGTACCAGAAGATGGTATTGAGTTCGAGGTTCCTACTAACACAAAGATTATTGTTAGAGGAATTGACAAAGAGCGCGTAGGCGCAACTGCTGCTAAAGTTCGTTCCGTTCGTGAACCTGAGCCATATAAAGGCAAAGGAATCAAGTACGAGAACGAAAGAATCCTTCGTAAAGAAGGTAAAGCAGGTAAGAAAAAATAAGGCAAATCCAATAAGATTGGCTTTAACAGGTTAGGAAAGCAACTGAAAGGAGTGAATGTACGTGATTAGCAAAGGCGATAAAAACCAGGCCCGTCTGAAACGACACCTGCGTGTTCGTAAGAAAATTGCCGGTACCAATGAGCGTCCTCGTCTCAGCATCTACCGTTCCAATTGCCATATGTACGCCCAAATCATTGATGATGTCAAAGGCGTAACCCTAGCAACTGCTTCGACACTTGATAAAGAGTTGACAGAAGTAGGAAATGGCGGAAATGTTGATGCAGCTCGTAAAGTTGGCGAACTGATCGCAAATCGTGCAAAGTCGAAAGGCATTAAAAAAGTCGTATTCGACCGCGGCGGCTATTTATATCATGGTCGCGTTCAAGCACTGGCGGATGCGGCTCGTGAAGCCGGATTAGAATTCTAATACCCCGACTCT
>JBILCE010000170.1:0-3198 GCA_044353305.1 Paenibacillus sp. | reverse complement strand
AGCGTCACATCAAAATCAGGGAGATTTTACAGACGAATGAAATTGAAACACAGGACGATTTAGTTGCTGCATTGCGGAATGCTGGGTTTCAAGTAACACAAGCAACTGTGTCTAGAGATATAAAGGAATTGCATTTGATCAAAACGCCGCTCGATGATGGCCGATACAAATATGCACTGCCTTCGGAACAAAAAGTTAATCCCGTATACCGGCTTAAAAGGGCGCTTAGTGATCATTTTGTACACATTGATTCTACAGATAATTTGGTCGTGCTTAAAAGTATGCCGGGTACGGCAAATACGATCGGATCGTTAATCGATAATCTAGAGTGGCCAGAAATAATGGGCACCATTTGCGGTGACGATACAATCTTGATCATTTGTCGTTCGAAGGAAATGAGCGCCCATGTTGTTGATCAAATCATAGCGATGATTTAATCGATACATAGGTGTTTAAAGGAGGACATGCTCTATGCTAAAGGAATTACATATTCGTAATTTGGCTGTAATTGAGGAAGCGCGACTGACATTCCACCATGGATTTCATGTCTTAACAGGAGAGACAGGGGCTGGAAAATCAATTATTATTGATGCGCTTAGTCTGGTTGTCGGTGGTCGTGGCTCTGCTGATCTTGTCCGCTATGGGGCTGAAAAGGCGGAAATTGAAGCACTCTTTGACCTGACAGCTGATCATCCCGTCTGGACAGAATTAGAGAAGGTGGGTATTGAAGCGAATGCAGACGAATTGCTCATCATCAGACGAGAAATTCAAATGCAGGGTAAAAGTGTAGGTCGAATCAATGGACAACTCGTTAATTTGACAATGATGCGCGAAGTAGGTCAATGTCTCGTTAATATTCATGGTCAACATGAACACCAATCTTTATTGAAAGCAGACGCACACATACAATTTCTCGATTTATTTGGCGGGACCACACTAATCGAAGCGAAGAATATCTTCCAGACCGAATATCGCAATTATTTGTCCGCGAATAAACAGCTCCGTGAGCTCCAAGAAACGGGTAAGCAAGCGTTGCAGATGCAGGATTTATATCGTTTTCAGGCCGAAGAAATTCAAACCGCTACGCTTAAGGCTGGCGAAGATGAAGAGTTACAATTAGAGAAGCGAAAGTTAGCGAATGCGGAGAAGCTTCATCTCCATGTAAGCGAAGCTTATGAAGCTATTTATGGTTCGGGTAAAGGCTTAACGGCTATCGGGAAAGCTTTACAGCGGTTGCAGGATATTGCGTCATTTGATAAAGCCGTCCTTGGCCCAGTAATTGAGCAAATGCAATCGGCTTATTATCAACTTGAGGATGTGGCACTGTCGCTGCGTGACTACCGTGATCGGGTAGAGTTTAATCCATCAAGGCTCGATGAGATTGAATCCAGATTAGATCGTATCGCATCGCTAAGACGTAAATATGGTGACAATGTATCCGAAATTCTTTCTTACCTTCATAAAATCGAATCAGATCTAGCGGTTATCGACAACAAAGAGGAATTGTTGAAGAAGCTCCAAATCGAATCGCAATCAGCTTGGACAAGAGCCTTACAATCAGCACAACGATTATCTGCCTTACGACATGGAGCAGCAAAGATGCTCGCTTCAACAATTGTGGCTGAACTTAAGGATTTGCAGATGGAGCGCACCCAATTGGTTGTGCAAGTGAATACGAATTACAGTGAAAATGGAGAATCAAAGCTAACATCAGATGGTCTCGATCAAGTTGAGTTTTTGATAAGTCCGAATCCGGGAGAGCCCCTGCGTTCTCTGTCTAAGATTGCATCTGGTGGAGAATTGTCGCGAATGATGCTGGCGATGAAAACCATTTTTGCAAAAATAGACAGGATTCCCGTACTCGTGTTTGACGAAGTGGACACGGGTGTTAGTGGCCGAGCGGCACAGGCGATTGCCGAGAAGTTGTCTCAGCTTTCAGGTAACTGTCAAGTGTTCTCGATTACACATTTACCACAGGTAGCCTGTATGGCGGATGCCCATTATTATATCGAGAAGCAAATGGACAACGAGCGCACGTTTACACGTGTGACGGACTTGGCACATAAGTCTAGAGTGGAAGAACTTGCCCGTATGCTGGGCGGTGCGAAAGTAACGGAAACAACGTTGCATCATGCGGAAGAAATGCTTAGATTCGCTCTCGATAAAAAACGAGCAATCAGATGACCGACCAAACAATGGTTGGTCCTTCTCTTTTTCACAGTAATAAAACATTAGGCAAGGGGTTACCTTAAGGGTACGAAATCGGATTTTCTTCATCGAATCGAGTAGTCTTAAGGAGCGTGAACTTTCATGAAGCCCGTGTGCCGAAAAAGAGCAATTGGCCTACTTCTTGTCTTCTTCGTTTACATGATTAGTCTTTCGGCCCCCTTCCGAAGCTTCGCCTCTTTCCCGAATGAGCTCACTGTGTTTAGCGGGCAAAACAAGCAATTACAACTTGCTCTTCCCGTCAACGCAAACGTGACAATCGGCAATTCGAAACTCGTACATGTTAATGGACAGGACGTCACTTCCTTACAAGTAAACCTGAATGATCCGATTACTCTTTATACGGAGGGATATGGCCAAACGGACATGAAGCTTAAAGTGTTCGGATCGATTCCTCTAAAAACCGTCAAAGTCAACGTCATTCCCGATTTTAAAGTGTTTCCAGGTGGACAAACCATTGGTGTCAAATTGAAATCATCAGGAATCCTAGTAGTAGGTCATCATCTCGTTAATGTATCGGACAACAAAAAGGTATCACCTGGAGAAGAAGCGAAAATCCAAATGGGAGACATCATTACAAGCATGAACGGAAAAGTGTTACAAGATGTAAGCCAAGTTTCGGAAATTGTGGAACACAGTGGACTAAATGGAGAAGCGCTTAATCTTTCGATTTTACGTGGTAAAGAAACGCTCTCACTAAAATTGAACCCAGCCTATGACATGAATGACAAGTCTTATCGCATGGGACTGTACATCCGTGACTCTGCAGCCGGTGTGGGAACCCTTACGTTCTACGCCCCTCAACAAGGCGTCTACGGGGCCTTAGGACACGTTATCACCGATCTGGACACCCAAACGCCCATTCCAGTGGGAAGCGGGGAAATTGTACCTTCGAACGTTACATCAATCGCAAAAAGCCGAAACGGCGAACCTGGTGAAAAGCGGGCTAACTTTACCAAGGAACATAAGGTG
>JBILCE010000169.1:0-3200 GCA_044353305.1 Paenibacillus sp. | reverse complement strand
AACCTTTTCTAAGGATGCTTCAAGTCCAATAAAATATGGATAAGTAACCTTTTGCTGTTTCTCATCGCTTTTGATAGGTTTACCGAGCTTTTGCTCATCTCCAGTTATGTCAAGGATATCGTCTTGAATTTGGAAGGCAAGTCCGATCTTGTGACCGAATGTCTCAAGGGCTTGTAACTGTTGCGCTGACGCTCCCGCTACCCGAGCCCCGGCTTTTAGCGAGAACACAATTAAATCACCTGTCTTATGTTGGTGAATGTAATCCAGTTCCTCTAACAAAGTTAATCCTTGTTCACCTTCCATATCAGCGGCTTGTCCGCCAACCATTCCGGATACCCCTGCATAAATGGAGAGTTCCTCGACAATGGCAAGAACGCGATCTGCAGGCACTCCTAGACGAGTTGCCTGACAAACCCAATAAAATGCTTGCGTAAGAAGACCATCACCGGCCAAAATGGCCATAGCTTCTCCATACACATTGTGATTCGTTAGCTTTCCCCTACGATAATCATCATTATCCATCGCCGGTAGGTCGTCATGGACGAGCGAGTAAGTGTGCACACATTCGATCGCACAAGCAATCGGAATCGCACTCTCAGGATCTCCACCCACCGCTTCTGTAGCTGCGAGCACAAGAGCAGGGCGCAATCGTTTTCCACCAGCCATCAACGAGTATACCATCGATTCCCGTAGTTTTTGTGGCACATGCCATGTCTCGGGAATCGAGTATGAGAGTTCCTTTTCGATACGGCTAGCTAAATGTTTAATATATACCGATGTGTTTTGCAGGTCGCTCACCGATCTGTTCACCCTTCATCCTGCGCAGTGGCGAACGGCTTCTTCGCTAGCGCACCATTTTCTTCGATAAGAATTTCAATCTTTCGTTCCACTTGCTCTAGTTTACTACTACATAATTGAGAGAGTTGCATGCCTTCTTGAAATAGCTCAATCGCCTTTTCCAATGGAACATCACCGTCTTCCAGTTGGGCCACAATACGGTCTAATTTGTCCATCGCTTCCTCAAAACTCATAACCTTGGATTCATCCGCCATTCTTCTTCTCCTCCAACGCCCAAACATGGCAATTCATGCTTCCATCTGTGAGTCTCACGGTGATCATGTCCCCTGGTTGCACTTGTGTTAGGGACTTGATGAGTGTCTTCTGCTTCTCGTCATATACCAAGCTATACCCGCGTTGCATCACTTTTAGGGGGCTTAATGCATCAAGCTGGCGAACGGCCATAAGAAATCGCGACCTTCGTTCACTCGTTAATCTTCCAATGGAGTGATGTAACCGATATGCGGTGGTCTCCTGACGTTTACGAGCGTAAACAATTTGTTCTTTGGGATTAAAACGCATTAACTTCTGCTCAAGTCGGCTACGCCACTCACGGACAGAGGAAATACGTTCATTCATTCGATAAGAGAGTTGCTCACTTAAGCGATCGAGTCGTTGTGCAGGTTGCATAAATAACTGCCTTCTTGGGTTTGTGAAAAAAGCAGAACGACTAAGTCGAACCAATTTCTCTCTCTTGAGATTAAGCTGTCTAAGTAGGCCCCGGTGTAGACTTTGTTTATTCAAATATAGTTGTTGAAGAAGTTCAGAACGATGGGGAACTGCCAATTCCGCGGCTGCAGTCGGTGTTGCGGCCCTAAGATCAGCAACAAAGTCGGCGATCGTAAAATCAGTTTCATGTCCGACGGCAGAGATGATCGGGATTGCAGAAGCAGCTATGCTCCGAGCAACCAATTCCTCATTAAATGCCCAAAGCTCCTCTAGTGAACCGCCACCTCGTCCTACGATTAAGACGTCGACCTCTGCTAGCTCGTTCATGATTTCAATTGCACGAACGATCGTCGGCGCTGCTTGCGTACCTTGGACGAGCACAGGAAAGACGGTAATGGGTATGATCGGATGGCGTCGTTGTAACGTAGTCAAAATATCTTGAACGGCAGCACCGGTTGGCGAAGTTATAACGCCAATTGCCCGAGGAAATCGCGGAATCGATTTCTTTCGCTCCTGAGCGAATAAGCCTTCTTTTTCGAGTTTATTCTTTAACTGTTCATAGGCTAGGTAAAGACTCCCCATACCATCAGGTTGCATTTGAGTGATGTAGAATTGATAAATACCATCACGATCATAAACAGAAATACTCCCACGAGCCAATACTTTAGTCCCTTCTTTTGGTATAAAGGGCAGTCTCTGCGAGTGGGAGGAAAACATAATACATTTAATCTTACTATCGGAATCTTTCAAAGAAAAATACAAATGACCACTAGAGTGTCGAATAAAATTAGAAATTTCTCCACTAACCCATACATTTTGAAGCTTCGGGTCGTTCTCAAGATTGCCCTTTACGAGACGAGTTAACTCCTTGATTGAAAGCGCTGGAGACTGCTTCATGAGGATCAGCCCTTCTTGGCAGAAGTGGAGGTGCGTTTAGCAGCTTCAATCGTATTACGAAGCAATGTTGTAATGGTCATCGGTCCAACTACCCCAGGAACTGGCGTAATCAAACTCGCTTTCTGAACAACAGCGTCGAAATCAACGTCACCACAAAGTTTACCTGTCTCTAACCGATTGATACCTACATCCATTACGATTGCTCCAGGCTTTACATGATTAGGTCCAATCAAGTTAGGTCGTCCAACGGCCGCTACCAAAATGTCTGCTTGTCGCGTTACTTCTTCTATATTCGGAGTTCGCGAGTGGCAGACCGTAACTGTAGCATGTTCACGAAGTAACAACATGCTCATAGGTTTTCCGACAATGTTACTTCGACCAACAATAACCGCGTGCTTGCCGGCAATTTGCACGCCCGAACGCTTTAATATTTCAATCACACCAGCAGGCGTGCAAGGTAAAAATCCTGGCTTCCCGATCATCAAGTTACCAACATTAATTGGATGAAAGCAGTCCACATCTTTATGAACACTGATGGCCTCAATTACCGAGTCCTCATCAATATGATTAGGCAATGGCAATTGAACTAAGATGCCGTGAATGGAATTGTCATGATTCAATTGGTCAATTAAGTGCAGCAATTCAATTTCCGTTGTTTCGCTCGGTAAACGGTGAACGATCGAATAAATCCCTACCTCTTCGCATGCACGTGCCTTGTTACGAACATAAACCGAAGAAGCTGCATCATCACCTACCAATACAACTGCAAGTCCAGGTTTGGTTCCTGCGGCAATAAG
>JBILCE010000013.1:0-9666 GCA_044353305.1 Paenibacillus sp. | reverse complement strand
CGTACGCATCCGCACGTTCACTGAATTAATGTCGCTTGTTGATGCATCCCTCTAATTTAGTGATCGTTCGCCTTCTGTCTACTGAGGTAGAGCGCGTATTCCAGCGGTCTGCTGATCGCTTTGGCATACGTCTCCTTCTCGCCAATTTCGCGAAACACCTCGCGCGAAGGTTTGGGATTAATCTCGAGTAGCCAAACTTGGCCTTTCTCATCGACTGCGATATCGAGCGCGAGCTCAACTAGCGAACCATATTGTCTCTCAAGTTCAACGACTACATGATGACCGAGTTCCTCCATTGAACGTGCAATGGACTGAGCACGTTCATTAGACCTGAATCGCATTCGGAGCAGCTTCAGCATATTCATAGCCGATCCGCCACCATGCAAGTTCGAGGTCACGCTCTTATGAGCGCCAATTCGACCCGCACAGCCTGTCGCTTTCCACTCTCCCTGTCCATTCTTCTGCATAAGTAGCCGGAAGTCGTGGACGCGTCCGTTAGTTAACTCTGTATCGATCCCCTGTTGAATCATATATCGATTCTGGGGTGAAAAACGAGCTAATCGACTAGCTATTTCGTTTGCCTGGACACGCATCGGTGGCACAATCCGCCGGTTGCGATCTCGCGCTTCGACGCGGTAGGTACCATCTTTCAGCCGCTGAATGCGAATCACTCCTCGGCCACCTGTCCCGTCAATGGGTTTCATATATAGAAGGGGGTGCTTTTGCAAAAAGGCATGCAAATCAGATTGCTTCCGATACATTGCGGTTGCTGGCAAACGATTGCGGATGGCTCTATTTTTCGAAAGCAGCTGATGAATCCCCCACTTAAGTGCAATCGGACGGCTCATAAATTGAAGTCTCCGATGGGTCTCTCGAAATTTTCGCAAAATTTCATATCGATACGTCCGCTGATAGCGGCAACGATCGTAAATTATCGTAGGAAGTGGCTTCCAGCTTCGATGCCAACCTTTGTCTGCCGTGTAAAGCCATGCATGCACTCGATTCTGATTGGAGTCGACGTCCTCAGGAGTGAAGACAATCATTTCTAAGCCGATTTTTTGCGCTTGCCGAAATAACAGACGGAAATAGCGAAGCTCTTCTAATCTTCTTCCCCTCAAATAAAGGGCCATTACCCCTAGTGTCGGTTTTGCCAAACAGATCACCTCTGACGAATCAAAAATTGACTATATTGCACAATCCGTTCGAGCGACTTTTTGCGAATGTCCGGTTCATCGAACTTCATGGGCCGAGAATTGGCTTCGAAGAACCACATTTGCCCTGCCGTATCCACGCCGAGGTCGAGTGACATTTCCCCAAGCATGAATCCCGACGACTTCTCAATTTGTCTTGCTATCGATAAGGCGCTTACTTGAGCACGATGTAGCATATTGTCTGCTGCTTGAGGGCCGAATGTTCCAATAAGTAACTTACGTGGTTCACCGACTTTTCCTCCACGAGGGACGTGGGTAGTGATGCTGCGCTTCCCCGCTACACGAGCGCCAATGCCCGACAATGTCCATTGACCCTCGCCATCCTTTTGCACAAGAACTCGCAAATCAAACGGTCGTCCCTTGTAGCTAGCTAACGAAATCGCCTGCTGCACAATATACTCCTCATCGCCCATTTCTAGCTTAATTCGATTCCACAACAGTTCTTGATTTGAAAAAGACAACAATTTGCTTCGACTTACCTTCTGTATAGTGAGTTTGTAAATAGATCGACCTCTTAAGATAAGCTTTGATACCCGCATAATCCCTTTTCCTGCTTTGCCGCGAACGGGCTTTAAATAGACGGTTTCATACTGTGTTAACATGCCTACTAAAACAGCTGGGGTCGTTAACTTTTTAGTAGCCGGCACGTACTTCTTTGTTTTCTTCGATTTGCTAATCCATTCAAACAACGTATATTTGTTAAAGAAAGCTGGATTAAACAGCTGCACTCTCGGATGTTTTAGGCAAGATTGAATCGTTCTTTGCACGGCTGGTCTTAACTCATGCTTTCGCGTCGGGATACGGTTATAGATAACAGTGGGTAGCGCTACGGTTTGTTTTGACCACGTTTTCGTATCCGTCTGGTAGACAAAGGCACGAATCCAACGATTCGATAACTGTAAATCACGGCTCGTCACGACGGACACCGGGACATTCATTTCTTTGCCTTTTCGAATAAGATCGATGAAGTTTTTTCGATTGCCGCGAAAAGCAAGTTTGGCGTCGTGAACGGTCAATATACCAATACCAGGGCGATTCAAGGAATCCTGAGAAGGGTAGGCCACTTAATCGTCCCTCCTCGCACGGAAGCGACTAAGATAGAGGCAGTGATCGACTAAATTTGATAATGACGCCCGACCTCCTGCTTTCAGTGCCGGAAGCTTAAAGATAGATCTACCCGGTTTGGCGTTTGCTTCGAACATCCAGATTTGCTCATTCAAATCGATACCAATATCAAAACCTAGCTCTGCTAATGGATGCGGATAATTGCGTTCAATTGCATTAGATAAACGAATGGCCACATCTTTCGACCTTCTGAGCACGTCATCGGCCCGTGATCCAAATACTCGGCGAAGCACTTGCTCAGGTGTCATCAGTGACCCACCTGATCGAACATGTGTTGTGACGCTTCCTTTGCCGGCCTTCTTCGCACCAATCGCTGCAACTACCCAGTCGTTATGACCGTTCTTAGTCATATGAAAGCGGAAATCGATGGGGCACTGATCTTGCTCAATCAGTCGAATACCTTGTTGAACGACGTATTGCTGTAGACGAACACCGTGTTTTTGCAATAACTGCACTAATCTTTCAAATCGCACAAATCGAATCAGCATATTTGTCCCACCGCGTCGAAAACGAGCAAAATATCCACGACCTGGACTATAAGTCAGACGGTAAATACCAATTCCTAGACTTCCGGCTGTTGGCTTCAAGTAAACAAATTTGTGTCGCTCCAGCATTCGTTGAATTGATGCTGTTGTAGGTGCATACTGCGTTTCCGGCACGTGTTTGTTTGCTTCTACTTCCCCGTCGAGTAATTTATAAACGTCCGATTTGTCGAAGAAGCTCCAGTTAAATAACGGAATACGCCGACGAATAAAACGTTCTTTGAAGCTTTGCATAGACGATGATTTTTCGGCGGATCGGCTCGGAAGTCGATTGTATACAACATTAGGAAGTGGCAGGGATCGTCTGACCCAGCGACCCCCCATTAATACGTATGCGTTAACCGTTTCGTCGGTCCAATTCACATTATGCGGTGCAAATACGCAAAGCACAGATTTTCTTGCGGACGATTGTGCAAATTCGCGAACAAACGAAGTTCGAGAACCGAAGGGAAGCGAACTATTCGGATATACAGAGGTTAATACTCCGATTAGTGGTCCCAAGTGAAGCTCACGTCCGCTTGCACGAACAAAACAAACCGTTCTTCCCGGGAAGCGAATGGAGTCAGCAACCGACGAGGAGATGAAAACTGTGTTACCACCTGTCGGAATAAGTCTCAGGGGAACGGAAACGGTCTTGGAGCCGAATTGGATCGTTACTGTTTTTGCATTGCCTAACTGTAGCGTCCGACTCAGGGCGCGCGGGATCAAAACGATCCGCTCGGATCGTGGTGAAATTAAGATGGTACATGTGATCGTACTCATTGGGGTCATCCTCCTAGGTGTTGCTAATCAGAGAGCGAGCGTAGCCGATCGGTCGTTGCACCGCCAGTTTCCCTGCCAAATCACCAGCAGCAAGCCAACCGTCGAACGCATAGCGCCCTGGTTTTGAATTAACTTCCAGGATCCAAATAGCCCCTGACCGATCGACGCCGAAGTCGATTCCGAGTTCTGCGAATCGACCAAAATGTTGTTCCATAAAGAGAGGGATCGCACGTGAGAGTCGAACCAACTCCGATTCGATCCACGACGATTTATTATTACCGAACTGTGCAACTAAGAATGGAAGGAGTGGTTCAGCACGGCCTCCTCCATCTAAATTTGAAGTTAAGCTACCTAATGTTCCTATTCGAACCGCCATGCCTGTGAGCATCCAGCAACCATGTTCATTCTTTTGCATTAACGATCGGATATCAAAGGCCTCACCTTGTTTGGATGTAAGCGCCAAATATGGTTGCACCAAATAACGTCGCCCACTCGTCAATTGCCCCAAGACGTTCTGAAATGGTTTTACTTTTTGAAAAGTCCGATCGATCAGCTCGTTGTCCCGGGAACGCCCTCTGATTCGGTAGCCATCTGGTCCGACTTGTACTTTGACCACGCCTTTTCCTTTTGAACCGTCATTTGGCTTAAGAATCAATTCACCAGCGAGTACAAGTTTCTTCAATAATGGTGTGACCCCCTGGTATTGAGAAGTCTCGGGAAGATGGGGCAGCAACTCATTATGACGTCGCAATGCGACTGCGACTTCCCATTTTCCAGGCCCACCCCTACTTAGAAAGGGAATCGGCTTTAATCGAAGGAGCTCGCAGATCGCATCGCGATGTCGACTATATTGTGCAGCAGTTGAACAAAAGCTGCGGTCATATATGAGATCCGGCAGTGGGAATGTGCCCCGCTGCCATGTTTGTAATTTCTGGTCATAACGATACCCCGAGATCGATTTTGTCCAGCTATCTAACCAATGGGCCGCAAAAACAAACACGACAAGCCCACATTGCTCGCCATACTCGCACAAACGGGCATAAAAACGTTGACTGCTGAACGGTGGATCCCCCGCTATCGCATCCGCTCGGGCGCATACTAGAATGCCCATCGTTCCTAAACTTTTCCGCACCCTAAGACTTTGTTTCATCTGATTCAGCCCTTTTTTGTAAACTTGGCTAAGTGTTGGCAGTATTCAATCAATTGTCGCACCGAAGGACGAATGTTTCCTGATCGTAGTGGAGTATTGTCGTCTTTCGACGGTTTCGAGTTTACTTCTAGCAACCACACTTTGCCGCGCTGATCGACTGCTAGATCGATACCAAGCTCGCCAAAATGGGCATCAATTCGGTTTTCCAAGCTTCTAGCAAGTTCGATGGATACTTTGCGAAGGCGTGTTAACGCAATGGTTCGGGTTCCTGCCGGCAAGTTAGATTTGGCTATTGCGTCTTTAGCGGAACTAAGCGAACCCCCTCTAGCTACGTTCGAAACAAAGCTACCAACTGGGGCGATTCGACCAACAATTGATGTAACGTTCCATTCCCCGGTACGTCCCTTCTGCACTAAGGCCCGAAAATCAACCGGTCTACCTCCTACTTCCATCAAACGGAGGCCTTGCTGAATCTGATATTTCTGTTGACGAAGCTTGCCTGCAATGCTAGGAAAGGCGCCCTCCAATGAGGCAAAATGTTGCTTTCGAATACCACTCAATAAAGTAGATTGCACGACGAACCGATCTCCCTGTTTGGACATTCGAATAATCCCTTTGCCTAGACTCCCAGTAATTGGCTTTAAGAAAACGGATGAGTGACGATTCATCATTGTTTTAAGCAAGGAAAATTTTTTGAAAAGGTGGGATTCTGGTAGGTAGGGGATCATGGCTGCATCTTGACGAAGGGCCTCAAACACTTCGGTTTTGTTTAAATATTTTTCATTGAATACAGCTGCACCGTAACGAGATTTGACATCATTCATAAACTGCTGGACGTGAGTAAGATTTTCTAGCTTGCGACTCGTTAATCGGTTATAGATGACATCTGGTATCGGAACGGCACGTTTCGTCCACCTACCTTGATATGACCAAGCGAGTAAGGTGGAAGCTGAAGAAGGGGGCAAATCGTTGGGGGTAAAAAAACAGACGTGTCCTCCATACAACCGGCACGCCTCTGTTAATTCTCGGCAAAACTTTGTCATCATGCCGAAAGGCGAATCGCTCCGGTTCGCATTCACCCGACTGACAAGCACGCCTATTAGCGGTCCGAGGTGTAAAGTACGACTACTTGGTTTGTATTGCATACAGAGTTGACTACCTTGCGTTAGACCCATTCGTTGAGCGATTGATTGGTTTAATCGCATGCCCACAAGGCCGGATTGGGATATTGCCAATGCACTCCACCTGCTAGCTCCGAAACGTATGGTCAGTCTCGTGCGTACAGGAATTTTCCATCTTCTCAGATAAGCATCGCCGAGCATGACGGTCTGGTCATCCAGCAACTTGCTTCCCCGATCGATATGAATCGGAAGTTTAGGTTTAGCCATCGATGGAACTCCTCTCCAACATCAATGGTTCGTGCGGGGAAACGAAACTACAACATCATATGAGAGGGATCGTCAGGTTGGTGACACCATAATCGGGGAAATTGTTGCAGGCTCAAAACGATTGGGTCTTGTAGATGAATCGCCTCGAAAGTGGACATGGGTATAATCAATCCAACTCAGGCATACCGATAGAAGGAGAAGTATTGACCGTATGAGAGGAGAGGTTATAGGTGAAAGGTTGGATAAATGTCGCTTACATGGCGGTAGCTCTAGGTATGGTAATCGTTGCGGTAACTCAGGTAGAGTTGAACCCAAATGAAACGATGGCAACCGTATTTACATTGGTTTGGCTGTCGTTTGCGCTTCTCATTATTTCTTCACTTTTACATGAAATCATAGGGGTAGATGAGGAAACCAGGCGTGACTTGGTAAAGATTCGTCGGATGACATCTAGATCAGTGGCCCAACATCGGGCTGTTAAAAAAATGAAACAGCTTCAAAAGTGATGATACGTCGACCATGTTCTCCTATTGTGTGGCAACACATAAGTGTTTTATAATAATATAAATCTATTATAGTACAGTTGCCCCGAGGTGGACCCATGGAGATTATTACTTCAGATGATCATATAACGAAGCATGAACAAATTTTAAGATACATAGAAGGTCTCAAGATTGGCAGTAAAATTTCGGTTCGTAAAATTGCCCGCGAAATGGAAGTCAGTGAGGGTACCGCATATCGGGCAATTAAGGAAGCCGAAAACCAAGGTACTGTAAGCACGAAAGAGCGGATTGGGAGCGTTCGTGTGGAGAAGAAGCAGCGGACGAACATTGATAAGTTAACCTACGCAGAAGTGGTTAATATTGTCGATGGAGAGGTGCTTGGCGGTTCGGATGGATTAGCAAACACGTTGACGAAGTTCGTTATCGGTGCGATGCAAGAGGACGCGATGCTCCGTTATATTGAGGAAGGCAACTTGCTCATCGTAGGGAATCGAGAGAAGGCACAATTTAAGGCGTTGGAGCAGGGGGCAGCGGTGTTGATCACTGGTGGCTTTCATACGAATGAGGACGTGATCAGACTCGCCGATGAACGGAAACTGCCGATTATTTCGAGTAGTTATGATACGTTTACCGTCGCCTCAATGATTAACCGTGCCATTTATGATCGACTTATTAAGAAAAAAATCATGTTAGTGGAGGACATTTTGTCCAAACATGAGTCTGCGTATGCGATAAAAGGGGGAAGTACAGTCAGCGACTGGCGTCGACTCGTCGAACAAACCGGACATAGTCGCTTCCCTGTCGTAGATGAATGGAACCGGGTAGTGGGGATGATTACGCCGAAGGATATGGTTGGTTCCGAATCGGATCAGACGATCGATCGATTGATGACGCGCTCACCACATATGGTGAAGTCCAACACATCTGTTGCATCCGCTGCGCATTTAATGGTATGGGAAGGCATTGAGCTGTTACCTGTGATAGACGACAACCGCAAGCTCGTTGGGGTTATAAGCAGAAGTGATGTACTTAAGGTCATGCAGTACATCCAAAGGCAACCACAAATTGGGGAAACGATCGAGGATTTGATTTGGTCGGGGTTTGAAGAAGCACGGGATGAGTCTGGTCGCCTCTTCTTCCATGGAACAATCGCACCACAGATGACCAACCACCTCGGATCGGTATCCGAAGGTGTGTTGGCATCTTTGATGACACAAGCGTCATTTCGCGCTGTCCAAGATTTACGCAAAGGTGACCTTGTCGTGGAGAATATGACGAGTTATTACTTGCGCCCCGTTCAGATGGAAACTGACATTGAAATTCGACCGAATATGATCGAACTATCACGCAAATTCGGCAAGATTGAGGTCGACATCTATAGCGGTGGTCAGCTAGTAGCAAAAGCAATGATGACCGCTCAGGTGTTCGATCCGTGATCTTCTTTATTCGGGCGGAGGTGAATTCTAACTGAAGAAGCTATAGATCTTGTCATGAAAGCCTGGCAAGCCTTCGTGACCAAAGTCCGGGTAAATTTCCAATTCTACAGGTGCCGTCATTTTATTGATAGCGGCAAATTGCGTAGAAGGAGGACAAATGGAATCCATAAGACCAATTCCAATTAAGGTTTCTGCCTGGATTCGTGAAGCAAGAAATTGGATGTCAATATAACCAAGCTTCGTAAAAATGTCATCTTCTTTCTTATGTTGGGGATCGAAATTCCGGAAGAAGTATCGGAGCTCTTCATATGCATCCTTGGCCTGATCCATTTCCCATACTCGCTTGTAGTCGCTTAAGAATGGATACAATAGGGCAGCCTTCCGGATTCGAGGTTCCAATGCCGCGCATGCCATCGTAAGACCACCACCTTGAGAACCACCCGTCGCATAAACGTTTGTTTCATCGACAAACGGTAGACTCATTGCAATGGATGCCAGTTGAGCTGTATCCAAAAAGATATGTCGGAATAATAAGTTTTCGGGATGATCATCCAGACCACGAATGATGTGACCGCGTAACGTCGTTCCTTTTACTCCGCCAGTTTCCTCAGACAACCCGCCTTGTCCACGCACATCCATAGCAAAGACCGAATAGCCAAGTGTTACGAATGAAAGCTTACTTTGCCAATCCCCTGAATCCCCTGAATAACCATGAAACATTAACACTGCTGGCTTCGGCGTAGAGGCATTCTTCGGACGTAAATGTTTCACATGTATACGCGCCCCGCGAACCCCTGTGAAATAAAGATCATAGCATTCCGCAAAAGGCGACTGAAAAGCAGCAGGGATAAATTCCAATTGCGGGTCGACAGCACGCATTTCTTTCAGTGATGCCTCCCAATAAGCCTCATGATCAGCAGGACGGGGGTTTCTACCTTCATACGTTCGCAATCGTTCTAACGGCATATCCAATAATGGCATAATAGTTGCTCCTTTCATATTCATTTCAATTGTCATCCTACCAAATTTTGTTACCCTAGTCTATTTATAATTCAAATGATTTACTCAAAAATATGACATGCTTAATAAGCAAATTGCTACTGGTAGTAGGGATATATTGCGGGCGAACAGCCTTTTCAATCGGGAGTACGGATATGAGATTACTGATCGCGTGTGAACGCTTACTTTAGACTTCTTTGTATAAAAGAGATTCTAATCCCTTCGAGAATAAGCCCGGTGACCTCGCAATCCAGCAAACAAATTGAACAGCCCCACTAACGCGAAAATGATCAGCACGAAAAATCGTATCCACGACATAGTGAAATCGATCAACTGAAGTGATGCGACAGAGAGCAACATAATCCCCATACTAATATTTGTTCGTGCAGCGAATACACCCCTTTTTTGCGTGTCCTGTTGTGATCGTGATCGAATGGAGAAGACAATCGAACTGATCATGGATGCAATAAATACTGTTGATAGCAAATATTGGTACAAGGCCATTTTTTTCAACATCCTTATTCTCAGATGGCTATAACTGTACTGATTT
>JBILCE010000168.1:0-3216 GCA_044353305.1 Paenibacillus sp. | reverse complement strand
TATGATCACCCCGTTATTATGGCTGCCGGTACATTCATGCAGGGAGGAAGCTTGGAATTATCCGCCGACGCTCCAATTCGTGAGCCTTATATCGCTTATTTGCAAGGTGGATTAACCTATTCCCACGTAAAACTAGGAATAATTAGTGCCATTAATAATCTAAAAAACAAGGGCCTTCTTAACGAAAACCTCACATAACTTGACACCTTTTTGTTGGAACGATACAATTCTTGTAGAACCTTAATTTTTAGGAGTGGTGCACTATGAGCGATGAAATTAGAAGGAATATGGCACTGTTTCCCATTGGTATAGTAATGAAACTAACGGACTTAACTGCACGACAGATTCGATATTATGAACAACATGAGCTTATTCTTCCTGCTCGCACAGGTGGTAACCAGAGACTTTATTCGTTTAATGATGTGGAACGTCTGCTTGAAATTAAACAATTGATCGAGAAGGGCGTTAATATTGCCGGAATTAAACAAGTCTTGTTACCGATTGGTGAGGATGAAAGTCAAGCAACCATTATTAACGAACAGACTGAAGTTAAACGTAAGGAATTGACTGATAACCAGCTACATAAAATGCTTAAACAACAGTTGCTAAACGGTAAACGTCCAGGTCAAGTGTCATTGATCCAAGGTGAGTTATCGCGTTTTTTCCAATAATCTTTAGGAGGTAAGCCCACATGACGCAAACTCATTTTCAAAAGGAAGACATTCTTCGCATTGCGAAAGAACAAAACGTAAGGTTTATCCGCCTACAGTTTACTGACTTGTTAGGTACAATCAAAAACGTAGAAATCCCGTTTAATCAGTTGGAAAAAGCTCTGGATAATAAGATTATGTTCGACGGTTCGTCAATTGAGGGCTATGTTCGAATTGAAGAATCTGACATGTATTTGCATCCGGATTTAAGTACATGGGTGATCTTTCCTTGGGTCACGCAAGATCGCGTAGCTCGTTTGATATGCGATATTTATTTGCCAGACGGCCGTCCATTCCCAGGTGATCCTAGAGGTATTCTTAAGCGTGTACTGAAGGACGCAGAAGAAATGGGCTATTCTGCTATGAACGTAGGTCCAGAGCCTGAATTTTTCTTGTTCAAAACCGATGAAAAGGGTAATCCAACAACCGAATTAAATGACCAAGGCGGATATTTTGATTTAGCACCGACTGACCTTGGCGAAAATTGTCGTCGTGAAATTGTACTAACTCTCGAAGAAATGGGTTTTGAGATTGAAGCTTCTCATCATGAAGTAGCCCCTGGTCAACATGAGATAGATTTTAAATACGCTGATGCCATTCGTGCAGCAGATCAAATCCAAACGTTTAAACTCGTTGTCAAAACAGTTGCACGTCAACATGGACTGCATGCTACATTCATGCCTAAACCAATATTTGGTGTTAATGGATCTGGAATGCATTGTCATCAGTCTTTATTCAAAGGTAATAAGAATGTGTTTTATGATGAGAATGATAAGATTGGTTTAAGCCAAACAGCAAGATATTATATGGCAGGGATATTAAAGCATGCTCGTTCGTTTGCCGCTATTACGAACCCAACAGTCAATTCCTATAAGCGTTTGGTGCCCGGCTACGAAGCGCCTTGTTATGTAGCATGGTCAGCTAGTAATCGTAGTCCTATGATTCGAATTCCCGCTTCACGGGGCCTTAGCACGCGTATTGAAGTGCGTAATCCTGATCCAGCAGCTAATCCTTACTTAACACTTGCTGTTATGCTACAAGCAGGATTAGATGGAATTAAGAACAAGATGCAGTTGCCACCTCCAACAGATCGAAACATTTATGTTATGTCCGATGAAGAGCGCGAAGAGCAAGGCATTCCAAGCTTACCATTGAACCTAAAAGAAGCATTAATTGAGTTGTTGCGTGACGATGTTATTTGCCAAGCATTAGGTGATCATGCGCTTGCACATTTTTACGAATTAAAAGAAATCGAGTGGGATATGTACCGTACACAAGTACATCAATGGGAACGAGATCAGTACATGACTTTGTATTAAACAGAGATCTGAATTATAAAATAGCCCAGCCTATGTGGTAAATCACAGGGGCTGGGCTATTTTAGCTGTGTCATCTAATTACAAATTTTGTAACGATTAAAATTAAACATGATTAGAAGCATCAATGGATGTCGCGAAATAAACCAATTACACGACCTAGAATGGAAACCTGCTTGAATCGAAGTGGTTCCATCGTAGCATTCTCAGGTTGTAATCGGATATGATCTCGTTCCTTATAGAATGTTTTTACGGTAGCTTCATCATCCTCAGTCATAGCCACTACAATATCCCCGTTGTTAGCCGACGATTGTTGTTTAACAATAACATAATCACCATCGTAGATTCCCGCTTCAATCATACTTTCTCCTACGATCCGCAACATATAAACTTGATTGTCACCTACGTAGTGAGAAGGGAGAGGAAAGTACTCTTCTATGTTCTCAGTAGCTAAAATAGGCTCTCCAGCTGTAACACGTCCAATTAGTGGTACTCTTGCAATGGATAGAGCAAAAGTTGAATCCACAATGTTGTGTTCGTCCCCTAAGATTTCTATTGCTCTTGGTTTTGTTGGATCACGTCGTATGAAACCTTTCTTTTCAAGTCGATCTAGATGGCCGTGAACGGTCGAACTAGATGCAAGACCTACCGCTTCGCCAATTTCCCTTACAGAAGGTGGATAACCTTTATCGCGAACCTCGTTCTTAATGAAAGATAAAATGGCTTCCTGACGATTAGATACTTTGCCCACGCAACATTCCTCCGATTGCAGATGGTTTTGATAGATTATAACATAGAACTAGGGTTCGTACAAACATAAGTTCCCTTTTTAAATTGTGATGTGCTCCATATTTAAATTATAAGAACATTTGTTCTAAAAAATATTGACGCAAACATTTGTTCGTGATATGTTTATTACAGAACAAATGTTTGGGGGAATCCAATATGAGAAGTTTATCCAAAGATGATTTATACTACATAAATACCAAACGAAGTAAGCCTGTTCATCAAACTCAAAAGAGATGGGTAAGACTTATCGTCATGTTTACTATAATGGTTGTTATGTTTTTATGCGGAGTATTCGTTCAAGCGAATGCTAGCGCAACAGATGATGCAACAACAATCAATAATTCGAATACGGTAGTGAAGAAACAAGTTGTTACTGAAAAAATAGTTGAAGTTGAAAAGGG
>JBILCE010000167.1:0-3237 GCA_044353305.1 Paenibacillus sp. | reverse complement strand
ATAAGGCATTTCGTAGTTTGGATGACATTATGAGGGATGCCAATCGTATGCAAGCAACAAGTCGAGATCAGGCTAAACAATTAATGGAGACACAACTTGCGGGGGTGATCCGTCAAGGCGTTGAACTCGAATTTAAACGTACAGTAAGCCAAGTGATCGTTCGCTCAAACTTTGATCATGCTGGAGTTCCTGTCGTGCAAATGGTTGAGGTAACTTTAGCTCCAGAGAAGCAGGTAGCCAGTTTGAAAGAGGTTTCGGAACAGGAAGCCAAATCACCCGCTCCACTCATGCAAGTGGTCAAGCCTGTCATCGTTGAAGTAAAACCAATACAACCAGATTCCCCAACACGGGAGGTACAAGCTACGGAGAAACCATTGAACCAGCAAATGGTGCAAGACGTGAAACGCTATGTAAGTCGTACATGGCAATTGAGTTTAGATCTTATTAAGATAACGGAACGTTAATTCATATGAGGGATAAAAGGGGGATTTGAACATGGGGGAGATGCTGAAAAAGCTGGAAGAATGGCTTGGAGGCGGCCCTGGAGGAGTCAAACGCATCCAAACATTTCGTTGGATCGTGATTGTCCTTCTCACAGGTGTAGCACTCATGATCGTCAACTCTTTTATTCACATTAAGGAGGTGGATCCGATTAGTACGGCCCGAGCTTCGCCGCCAGACGTGTCGCAGCAAGTATTTGGAGCCTCAAGTGGGAAAGACAAATCAGCGTTTAGCGAATACGAACGTGCCTATGAATCGCAATTGAAAGACATTTTACAAAAAATTGTAGGCGTTGGTGAAGTGGAAGTCCTTGTAACGGTCGACTCAACCGAAGAGATTGAGATGATCCAAAATGAGAAAGAACAACAAGAAACGACGAATGAATCTGATTCTAAAGGGGCTTCCCGACGCAATAGCAACGTGACTAAGAGTCGTGATTCCGTTTTGTATCAGGCAGCTGGTGACCAGCATCCACTCATACGTAAACAAGTCAAACCGCGCATTCGAGGAGTTTTGGTAGTGGCCCGAGGTGCGGAGAATGAAGTAGTCAAAAAACTTTTGCTAGAAGCAGTTGAACGATCACTCGATGTCCCATTATCCCGCATATCTATCGTCCCGCGAAAACAACAAGGCTAATCATGATTACCCATTACATCATTTCAGAGGAGGAACAAACAATGAATGCAAAACGTCAAACAATTTGGCTCGTCTCAATGCTTAGTCTCATGGTCATTTTATCCGCCTATTATTTATTCACGGAAGATGTGAACAGTATCGATCTTACAAGTTCTAAATCGCAACAGGATGACATCAAAGTCATGACACAACAATCCAACAGCCAACTAAATATTGATGCTAAAGGGACGAACGTGAATACCAACGCTATAAATTCATCGAGTGGTCAATTAACCGATCAACAAGTGTTGAAACAACTAGCAGCACAGGGTGCATCCGGCTCGGACTTCATGTACCAAATGCAAATGAAACGAAATGATGATCTAAAAGTACAGACGGACAAACTTTTCACAATCATTAACGATTCTAAAAAAAGCGACGAGGAGGTTAAAAAAGCGTACGAGCAATTGGATAAAATTCAACAAAATCAACAAAAGACACAAGATATTGAAGAAGCGCTTGGCAAACAATTCCGGAATGTCATTGTCACTCAAGACGGGAACAAATATCGTGTCACAGTGCAATCTGATAAGCTCGAGCGTAGTCAATCCGTTAGTATTATAGACCTTGTTATGAATCAATTAAAGGTGACCGCCGATAAGGTTGAAGTTACCCGAATTCAATAATCCAAATGGTTCGATTAGAGGGGCTCGGAAAACGAGCTCTTTCCATTTGTTTCTTTTGTGATATAATACTTACGTCGTATATGTCCTAAAAGTGACATGCATCTTGCTTAAGGAGTGAATACTGTCCATGTATAAGCTGAGCGAGATTAAGGAACTGATTAAGCTTTTAGATCAGTCCTCGCTACAAGAACTTGAAATCGAATCGGAAGGCTTTCGTCTAAATCTTCGTAAGCCGAATAAAACGGAATCTGTAATTGTTGCACCAGCGTCATATCAACCTGCCGCTCAGTCGGTTGCTGTTGCGCCGCAGGCGTCTCCAGTTCCAGTTACACCTGCAACGGCTCCTGCGGTTGCTCAGAAAGTAGATGACAAAGCTCATCTCCACAAAATTGTTTCACCTATGGTTGGTACATTCTATAAATCCCCATCCCCAGAGGCGCCTGCTTATGTAAAGGTTGGAGATCGTGTGCATGAATTTTCGACTGTCTGTATTGTTGAAGCGATGAAGTTAATGAACGATATCCACGCCGAAGTTAAAGGGGAAATCGTTGAGGTGCTCGTCGAAGATGGCCAACTTGTGGAATATGGCCAAGCGCTGTTCCTTGTGAAAACCGAATAGTGTTTTTTAGCCGTATTGGAGGAAACCATTCATGAAGTTTCATAAAGTACTCGTTGCGAACCGCGGAGAAATTGCTGTCAGGATTATTCGTGCGTGCCGTGAACTTGGCATTTATACTGTTGCGGTATATTCCGAGGCGGATCGGGATGCGTTGCATGTTAAGCTAGCGGATGAAGCCTATTGTATTGGCCCTACGCCATCAAAAGATAGTTATTTAAATTTTACCAGCTTAATGAGTGTGGCTACATTAACAGGGTCAGATGCCATTCATCCGGGATACGGATTTCTAGCTGAGAACGCTGATTTTGCAGAGATTTGTGAACAGTGCAACGTAACGTTCATTGGTCCTTCACCATCTGCGATTAGTCGTATGGGTGACAAGTCGGTCGCCAAGCAAACGATGAAAGACGCTAACGTACCGGTCATTCCGGGTTCTGATGGTCTTGTGGAAGATATTGATCAAGCGATCCGAATTGGTCGTGAGATAGGTTATCCCCTTATCATCAAGGCAACAGCTGGTGGCGGTGGCAAAGGGATCCGTATTGCTGACAACGAAGAAGCACTTATCCAGCAAATTACAAGTGCCCAGCAGGAAGCTCAGAAGGCGTTTGGCAACGCTGGCGTATATTTAGAGAAATATTTAACGGGCATGAAGCACGTTGAGATTCAAATTTTGGCGGACAAACATGGCAATGTTGTGCATCTCGGCGAACGTGATTGCTCGGTGCAACGACGTCGTCAGAAATTAGTTGAGGAAGCACCATGTCCAGTATTGTCTGATGAAATTCGTCAACGGATGGGTGAAGCCGCTGTACG
>JBILCE010000166.1:0-3239 GCA_044353305.1 Paenibacillus sp. | reverse complement strand
TCACAAGTCGGCGAGGAGGAGCAGCGCGTGGAGTCGATGATTGCTACGCTGGAGCAGAATCGACTTAGTGCTGAGAGCGAGCGCGAAAGCGCCGAGCGGCTGCGACAGGAGAGCGAGCGACTACGTCGCAAGCTAGAAGAGCAGCGCGAGCAGTTTGAGGTGCAACGCGATAAGCTGCTTGCGAAGGCAGAAGCGGAGGGACGCGAAGCGATTGCCAAGGCGCGGCGGGAAGCAGACGAGGTGATTGCTGAGCTACGGCGCATGGCGTTGGAAGAGCGCGGCGCCGTGAAGGAGCACCGTTTAATCGAGGCGCGACGTAGACTCGATGATGCGGTGCCTCAGCTGCGCGGGGCTAGTCCGCCGACGTCACTTGCCCAGACGCCGAAGAAGGATCGTCCGATCGAAGCAGGTGACGAGGTGGTAGTGCGCAGCCTTGGACAGCGTGGCCATGTCGTGGAGTTGGCGGGTACTAGCGATCTGATAGTGCAACTTGGTATTATGAAGATGAAAGTTTCCAAGTCTGACGTTGAACTGTTTAAAAGTGCTGCCTTATCAGGTAATGCGCCCTCGAAATCCCAACAGCAAGTAAAGGCTGGTGTTAAGCGAACTCGAGATGAACAAATTCGTACCGAGCTTGATTTGCGCGGGGCCAATTTAGAGGAATCGTATATTGAGGTAGACCGTTTTTTAGACGAGTCGTTACTGTCTAATTTGACGCAGGTTTATATTATTCACGGCAAAGGAACGGGTGTCCTGCGTACCGGTATTCAGGAGTTTCTGCGTCGCCACCGACATGTTAAATCTTATCGACTTGGCAACTACGGTGAAGGCGGGGCCGGAGTGACAGTTGTGGAGTTGAAATAGAATCATACACTCCGAAATCTGATTTGCATGGGGGATCTAATCATGAAATATTTATGGGGTTCATTGTTTGCGGTTGCTATTGTTTTCTTTGGAATTGGAGTCTATTATTTTATTCGGTGGGGATGAATATGAGCGAATCAAGAGAGCAATTATGTCCATGGTGTCAAACGTTAATTACTTGGGACCCGGAGATTGGACCCGAGGAGGAATGCCCGCATTGCTTTAACGAATTAAGCGGGTATCGCAGTCTGAAATTGAAAATAGATAAGAACGGAAAGTTCCAAGAGGATGAACCACTGATAGCGGATGAAGATGAAGATGAAGATGAAGATCTACCATCCAGTGAAGGTTTACTTAACTTGGAAGAATTAGATGAGTTCCAGCCAGATCCGGTCACCGAAACCGTTCAGTCTATTATAGATTTACAAGACGAAGCACCTGAGTGTCCGAACTGCCGCGAATTTATGATGTTCACCGGGACACGTAAGATGACAGGGTCGGAATTTACAGCGCATGCGCCTACGGTGCTGGGCAAGCCTATTTTGCAGACACCTTTTGTGATGAATCAATATTTGTGCCCGCATTGTTTCCATATAGCTTTCATCCTCTCAGAGGATGATCGACTCGAGATGGTAAGGCGCCTCCGCGGCGAATAATTTGTGAGAGGGAATGAATGATGAGTAGAAAAATGGTGCAAAGTATTACCGAGCTAATTGGTGAAACACCGGCTGTTCGCATCAACCGATTGGTATCGAATCAAGATGCAGAACTGTACGTTAAATTGGAATATTTCAACCCGAGCGGTAGCGTAAAAGATCGGGCTGCCTATAACTTGATTCACCAAGCGGAGTTGGAGGGGCTTATTGCACCGGGGGCTACAATTATTGAGCCGACTAGTGGCAATACGGGTATTGGTCTAGCGATGAATGCAGCGGCCAAAGGGTATAAAGCGATTTTTATTATGCCTGATAACATGACGCGCGAGCGCATAAATATTTTGAAAGCGTACGGTGCCGAAGTCGTCCTAACACCGTCGGCTGAGCGTATGCCAGGCGCGATCCGAAAGGCCGAGGAATTGCATCAGCAAATTCCGAACAGCTTTATCCCCCAACAGTTTGAGAACAAAGCCAATCCCGCCATTCATCGCACCACAACTGCACTTGAAATTTTGCAACAAATGGATGGTAAAATCGATGCTTTCATAGCGACAGCGGGTACAGGTGGCACTATCACCGGGACGGGTGAAGTATTGAAGGAAAAGCTACCTAATATTTATATTTCGGTTGTGGAACCGAAAGGCTCCCCTGTTCTTTCGGGTGGGCAACCTGGTCCTCATAAATTAGTGGGAACAAGCCCTGGCTTCATTCCTAAAATTTTAAATACACAAGTTTATGATGAAATTGTCCAAGTCGCGGATGAAGATGCATGGCAGACGACAAGGGACCTTGCTTCTATGGAAGGAATCCTGGTCGGACCTTCCGCAGGTGCTTCCGTTTGGACGGGTATTCAAATGGCTCGCAAACTCGGTGCCGGCAAAAGGGTGTTATGTATCGCACCGGACACTGGTGAACGATATTTAAGTATGGGGATTTGGTAAATTTTACGCATCACGATCGGTCTTTCTACGTGGATTACGTGGGGGCCGATTTTTATATTTTCGACCTGTGCTTCACTGCTCATAAATCCGCTTTTTTCTTTGCAGGAGCTTGGGATTCGTTGTATAGTAAATATAATTGAAATACCTATGCCCAGGAGGTCCTTCCCATGAACGAGTTAAAACTCAAAATCCTTGATTTGCTAAAGGAGGACGCGCGACGCGGAGCAGATTTAATAGCGACGATGCTCGATGCCCCATTAACAGAAATAGAGACGGCTATTGCGGAATTAGAAGCGGACAAAGTCATTCTGAAATATGCGACGGTCATCAATTGGAGTAAGGTTGATGAGGACAAAGTAACAGCACTTATCGAGGTCCAAATTACACCGGAGCGTGGACGTGGATTCGATGCGATTGCAGAACGAATTTATTTGTATCCGGAAGTGAAATCGGTCTACTTGATGTCAGGCGCTTATGATTTGTTGGTAGAGATTGAAGGCAGAACTTTGAAAGAAGTAGCTTCGTTCGTGTCAACTAAGCTTGCGTCAATTGATCGTGTACTGTCGACGAAGACGCATTTTATCCTGCGTAAATACAAGCAGGACGGAACGATATTCGACGAGCATGCTGATGACCAGCGACTCATCGTATCGCCTTAAGAAGGGATGCCACTAAAGTGACGATTAATCAGACACCTCTAACCCATCAATCGAAATCCATGCAAGAATATTTAGCACCGCTCGTCAGAGCGATCCCTCCTTCGGGTATTCGTAAATTT
>JBILCE010000165.1:0-3268 GCA_044353305.1 Paenibacillus sp. | reverse complement strand
CGAACTTGTAAAAATGACACGGAAATCTGGTGAAGAAGCGAAAGTAGCAATCCGAAACATTCGACGTGACGCTAATGATGAGATAAAGAAGCTAGAAAAAACGGGGATCTCTGAAGATGAATCGCGTCGTCACCAAGATGAGATTCAAAAAACCACTGATCGCTACATTGTAGAAGTTGATAAGGTTTTGGTTACAAAAGAGAAAGAAATATTAGAAGTATAACGCTACATCCCCCTACCGGAGGGGGCTTTTGATTTTGGGGGAAACGGGATGATTGATGGGATGAAATGGTTTGGTCGCAATAAGCAATCAGAAAAAGCTTCCATTCTTGATAGCACCAATGTCCCTGAACATATAGCCATAATTATGGATGGCAATGGGCGTTGGGCGCAACGTCGCGGTTTACCTAGGATTGCCGGTCATCATGCTGGTATGAAAACCGTCAAACGAATTACAATTGCTGCAGATAACATCGGCGTAAAAGTATTAACCATGTATGCTTTTTCCACCGAAAATTGGAAGAGACCGAAAGATGAAGTCGACTTCTTAATGAAACTCCCTGAGCAGTTTCTAATCATTGAATTGGATGAACTTATTCAAAAAAATGTTCAGGTTCGAATGACAGGTTGGAAAGAGGGGCTACCTTCTCATACATGGAAGGCCGTCGAAGAAGCGGTAGAGAAGACAAAGAATAATACCGGTCTCATTCTCAATTTTGCTCTGAATTATGGGAGTAGAAAAGAAATGCTTTATGGAATGCAGGCTATGGTCCGCGATATCCAAGAAGGTCGTCTATCCGAACAACATATAAGTGAAGAAACATTTGATCGTTATTTATTAACTGTCGGCTTGCCTGATCCTGATCTGTTAATTCGCACGAGCGGGGAATTAAGGCTGAGTAATTTTATGCTCTGGCAACTCGCTTATTCCGAGATGTGGTTCACCTCTAAATTTTGGCCGGAATTCGATGAAGCCTTGTTTTACGAAGCGATCGCTGAATATCAGCAACGGAAACGCCGCTACGGCGGTTTGTGATCGGAGGAGTTAAAGGTGGGACAGCGTATCGTAACAGGCATCATTGCGGGCTCCGTCTTTTTAACCATGCTTCTATTAGGTGGTTATTGGTTTACTGGACTTATTTATATGATGGCCATTGTCGCACTGGATGAATATTTAAGAATGATGCATCTCCGGACGAGTAAATCACTTTGGGTGGTTGGATTAATTGGGTTACTTGCGATGATTTCTCCTTGGGATATTCAATTAATGACAGACTATTTTCCAATTGAATCTTTAATATGGATGTTACTTTTTGTTTTGTTTATCCTAACTGTGATTACAAACAACAAAATCATGATTGATCAAATGGCACTTGTGTTTTTAGGAATAATTTATATTGGCTTTGGCTTTCATTTTATTGTGGAAACTCGGAATATGGAGCCATTTGGGTTGTTCTATACAACATTAATTATGGTTTGTGTGATTGTAACGGACACGGGGGCATACTTTTCTGGATACTTGTTCGGGAAACACAAACTTGCTCCGCATATTAGTCCTAAGAAAACAATGGAAGGTGCTTTAGGTGGCCTGCTATTGTCAATCTTTGCCGCATTCCTTTTTCACTTGTATGACCAAGAACTGTTATCATTAGTGGAGTCTCTAATTTTAGGTTTTGTAATCGGTGTAGTAGGACAATTCGGTGATTTAATTCAATCTGCATACAAACGCGTAAAAGGTGTCAAGGACTCCGGCAAATTACTTCCTGGACATGGTGGTGTGCTTGATCGTGTCGATAGTTGGTTAATCGTTTTTCCGTTCGTACATCTATTATTGCTCATTCCAAAGTGATGAAAAGGGGTGAAATGGAATGAAACGCATCACCATATTAGGATCGACTGGATCGATCGGAACCCAAACGCTTGATGTAATTGCGAACGAACCGGAACAGTTTCAAGTGGAGGCACTCGCAGCAGGTACGAATGTTGAGTTGCTTGCGCAACAGGTGAATAAGTTTCATCCCAAAATCGTCTCTGTTTCCACGAAAGATGCTGCCGAACAATTAAAACAGCTTGTTTCCACAAATGTTGACATTGTCTATGGAGATAATGGATTACTAGAAACTGCAGCAGGTACGGATGCTTCTATCGTCGTGACAGCACTTATGGGAAGTCGAGGGCTCAAACCAACCTTGGCGGCAATTGAAGCAGGTAAGCAAATTGGAATTGCAAACAAAGAGACGCTAGTTAGTGCGGGCCACATAGTAACGGCTGCTGCACGTGACAAAGGTGTTAAGCTACTCCCAATTGATAGTGAACATTCCGCTATCTTTCAGTGTTTGAATGGGGAATCAAAATCCTCGATCAACAAGCTTGTTCTTACCGCCTCTGGTGGTTCATTTCGTGATAAAACGCGGGAACAACTTCAGCATGTGACGGTCAGTGAGGCATTGCAACATCCCAATTGGTCAATGGGAGCGAAAATTACAATTGATTCTGCTTCTATGGCTAATAAAGGGCTTGAAGTTATTGAAGCTCACTGGTTGTTCGACATTCCATATGAAAATATTGAAGTTGTGTTACATCCAGAGAGTATTATTCATTCGATGGTTGAGTTTGTAGATAATAGCGTATTGGCACAACTCGGTAATCCAGACATGAGGGTTCCGATTCAGTATGCACTTACATATCCTGAACGATTTCCAACTCCCACTTTACCGCTTAACTTAGCGACGATTGGCAAATTGCATTTCCGTGAAATGGACTATGTTCGATATCCGGCACTTCGAATGGCTTTCGATAGTGGAAAAGCAGGAGGAAGTTACCCGACAGTATTTAATGCTGCTAACGAAATAGCAGTAGCTCGATTTTTGCGAGGCGAGATTACTTTTCTACAAATAGAAGATATAATTGCACGAACACTAGATCGACATGTTGGAATTGTTCTGCCTACATTAGAGCAAATTACAGAAATTGATATCTGGGCTAGACTTGAAGCGAATGGTTAGTTGAACTTGAATTTCACTTTTCAAAAGTGGTAATCTTAGTATCATAAAAGCGGAATGCATGAAGGAGGAGACGCATTGTCCAATCTTCAAATTGGCGTTCAAATTGTCGCAATGTTTTTTGTGTTAGTGACCCTGCATGAGTGGGGACATTTTTATTTTGCTAAGCGTGCCGGTATCTTGGTTCGTGAGTTCGCAATCGGATTCGGTCCGAAGCTTTTCTCATATAAGAAAGGTGAAACCCGATATACATTGCGACTTCTTCC
>JBILCE010000164.1:0-3299 GCA_044353305.1 Paenibacillus sp. | reverse complement strand
GAATTTGATTACGGGTGTCGGTGGATTATCGGTCAGTAGCTTTATTGTCATTATTGGTATGATTATTGGTATTTTTATCGTAGTTGCGTTTATTTTCAAAATGCCCCTCCTCCTTTTCCAACGCCAAGGAGAGGAATAAGGATAAAAAAATGACCCGCTTTAGGATACAATCCTAGGCGGGTCATTTTGTGTTTATATGGTTGGATGCCGGAGTAATGTCCGACATGTGAACGGGTATTGCTTATCCATTAACGGGAACGCTTGTAGCGAAGGGAAATGACAAATTTACCTTTACAGAAGCCTTGATTCTCTCCGTCACATTTGATTTTCAAACTACTAATGGAAGGTACAATCAGGGCCACTTGTTGATGCGGGTTAATGACTTGCACAATATCGGGTTTGTGGCTACATTGCTGGCCGATGATAGCTGTCATTGTACAGTTGGATTGATTTTCAACTCTGACAATACTTGTTGATGTGCGGATCCCATATGCTTGGAAGTAGAGCACTTCATCAGGGGAATCACACTTTTGGAAAATACGACCACATATCAGCTTGTGAACCAAATGCCGTTTTTTCTTTCTACACGATCTTTTCTTCGAGGAGCATTTTAGATTGACGATTGTCGTTTGTTTGTTGCAATTTTTTTGGACGATACATTTTTTCGACTTCATCCGTGTTCACCTCCACATGGTAGAGTTTACCCTTGAATAATGGAGTCGCCTCCCCTACTCAAGAGTATTCTCTGACCATCATATGCAAAGTGAACCGATTGTCTTGAGGCAGTAGACTAGTATTAAATGTCACGATCCGTCATCGCGCCACGCGCTGCGGAGGAGACGAGCTTGGCAAATTTATAGAGAACGCCGCTCTGATGACGCAGCGGCCGCTCCTTCCACCCGGTCTGACGCTCAGCCAATTCTTCAGCGCTTACCAGCATATCGATGCGTTGGGCTACACTGTCGATTTTGATCAGGTCCCCATCTTTTACGAATGCGATCGGGCCGCCAACTTGAGCCTCTGGTGCTATATGACCGATCACGAAGCCGTGCGTCCCGCCTGAGAATCGACCGTCGGTCAGTAAAGCCACATCGCCACCTAATCCTTTACCGATAACTGCCGCCGTAACCGACAGCATTTCGGGCATACCCGGTCCACCCTTTGGACCAACGTATCGAATGACTATGATATCACCTGCTTTAATTTGATCGGACATCAGCGCATTCATCGCTTCTTTCTCCGAATCAAACACGCGTGCCGTGCCGGTCATACTTGTCCGCTCCAGCCCAGAAAGCTTCGCCAATGCGCCCTCCGGTGCCAGATTTCCCTTAAGCACGACAAGTGAGCCTTCCTTTTTCAGCGGCTGCTCTAACGGACGAACCACATCCTGCCCTACCGTCAAAGCCGGCGTAACCGCTAAATTTTCAGCAATCGTCTTCCCCGTTACCGTTATACAATCACCATGTAGCAAGCCAGCCTCTAGCAGCAATTTCATCACCGCCTGTACGCCACCCACTTGATTCAAATCTTCCATGACATAGCGACCGCTAGGCTTCAAATCGCCAATATACGGAGTCCGCTTCCGAACTCTCTCAAAATCATCATAGGTCAAATCAACGCCAATCGTGTTGGCAATCGCTATCAAGTGTAAGAATGCATTCGTTGAACCACCAAGCGCCATAATGACTGTAATCGCATTTTCAAAGGCACGTTTGGTCATAATTTCTGACGGTTTAAGATTCAAGCGCAACAGATCGACAACCGCTTTGCCCGCCTCCCGAGAATCATCGCGTTTTTCTTGCGAAATCGCGGAATTGGAAGAGCTGCCCGGCAAGCTCATGCCCATCGCCTCAATCGCCGCCGCCATCGTATTGGCGGTATACATCCCCCCACAGGAACCCGCCCCCGGGCACGACGCACATTCGAAGCGATGCAACTCCGCTTCATCAATGTCACCTCGGTTGAAGCGACCAACCGCCTCAAACGCCGAAACAATGTCCACATCTTTGCCATCGAGCTTCCCAGGTTGAATCGTACCCCCATAGACGAACACCGCCGGCAGATCAAGCCTTCCGATCGCCATCATACAGCCCGGCATATTTTTATCACAGCCACCAAATGCGACAATCCCGTCAAAGCGTTGCGCACCTGCCACCGTCTCGATGGAATCTGCGATCACTTCCCGACTTGGGAGCGAATAAAACATCCCCTCATGACCCATAGCAATGCCATCAGAAATCGTAATCGTGTTAAAAAGCAACGGAACCCCGCCACCATCGCGCACCCCATCTTTCGCCACAGTCGCTAGATCATTTAGGTGCACATTACATGGCGTTACCTCAGCCCAACAGCTCGCTACTCCAATCATCGGCTTCTTGAAGTCTTCATCCTGAAACCCTACAGCCCGCAACATTGCCCGATTCGGCACCCGTTGAAAGCCCTCACTTATATCAAGACTGCGATTACGAAGATCTTCATTTGGTACGTTTGGTGTGTTTGGTTTGCTCATTTCCGTTCCCCCTCAATTTTAATTATGGATTACAACGTGGACAACGAGATGCAGGTGCAAGATCATGCACATCCCGTGGCCTTCGGTGTTCCTGATAGTCACAACGCACACATCCTTCAATTTCTGCGGCAATGAGATCGGTTGGATTGCCACATTCTGAGCATGGAAGACCCGGAAGTCTCTCAACCACTCCCCATCCCGGCGAACCACATTGTTGACATCGACATTGCAAGCGGTAGGCCAGTTTTTCGGCAAGCTGTCTAATGACTTTCATACGGGTCGGATTGTGATGCGCCCTCATGTCCGTTTGGATGAGAGCGTTGCCATCCTGTGACATCGTCACCGCATAACGAATCGCCTCTTCCAGTTGCGTGGGGTCACGTAAGCCTTTCCACACGGGACACGAATCCGCCTTCGGGGCGACTGGACGCACAATAAGCGCATGGGACGGAAAAAGAGCCCGGCTTAGGAAGTCATCCATGCCCTCCCAACGTGATGTAATCATCGAATCATAATTCGTATCCGTGCTGAGAATCTGCTCAACCAGTTCAAAGCCCAGCTGATCATCGATCCAGATCAACAGTTCATGATGTTTCGCTACAATGGGAAACCATCGATGCGGCCCGAAACTCCCTTCACTAGCTAGCCCATATGGCAAACCTTCCAACGCCATGCCATATCGAGCCTTTTTCCTGACCGTCTCTGCAGCAGTCCCCGATCGCGGAATGTCTCCACTGAACGTACCGAACGAATCGGTGTCAACATCCTTAGGCACACACAATGTCACATT
>JBILCE010000163.1:0-3314 GCA_044353305.1 Paenibacillus sp. | reverse complement strand
ATATTGAACGGGGTAGAATAAAAGTCCTTTGTTTTCTTCAAAAACAGGGAGTACGGCTTTGCGACTTGAGGACGTCCAGCAACCGAACACGACGGCTACTTTGTCTTTCTGAAGCAACTTTTTCGATTTCTCAGCAAATGTCGGCCAGTCGGAGGCGCCGTCTTCAACGATTGGTTTGAGCTGTTTTCCTAAAACGCCACCTGCTTTGTTGATTTCCTCAATCGCCAACAATTCTGCATCCCTAACGGACACTTCGCTGATGGACATCGTACCGGTCAAAGAGTGTAGAATACCTACCGGTATCGTATCCGCCGCTGATGGTGAGGGCGATCCAGATACCCCAGCTGAAGTGCTTTCGCTTTTTGCGCACCCCCCTAGGAAAGCTGTTAGTGCCATTGTGGCCGCTAAAGCCAGTGCCAATCCTTTTCTTGTTTTTTTCATGTGCTCCACTCCTATCTCTATTTTTTCTTACATCGCCAACTATAAATCGGCAAAAGACGAATGTCAATATACCTAACATAAAAAACTTAAAAAACGAAAAAACGTTGAATTCCTTGATATATATGTAATATTATCTAACATAATTATGAAAAATATTCATTTACATGATTCTAAAAACCGAATATAATTCCAATATGACGAATTTAATGTTCGTTTTTATGACATGATATGGAGGTGAGCATTCGTTGCATTTTACAGAAAGAGAGAAGGAAAAATTGTTAATAACAATGGCAGCGGATTTATCCCGGAAAAGGTTGGATCGCGGTCTAAAGTTAAATTATCCCGAGAGCATAGCATTAATAACTTCAGAAATTTTAGAGGGAGCTCGAGACGGTCAAACGGTGGCTCAGTTGATGGCATACGGTACGCAAGTGCTGTATGCGGATCAAGTCATGGAAGGGGTCCCGGAGATGATTCATGAAGTGCAAGTCGAAGCTACATTCCCGGATGGAACAAAGTTAGTTACCGTGCATCAACCAATTCGAAAGAGGAGTTTACGCCAGCTAGGAGGGGATGTTATTTGATTCCAGGTGAATATAGAGTAAAAGACGGAGAGATAGAATTAAATGCTGGGCGGGAGCGAACAGAACTGGTAGTTGGCAATAAGGGAGATCGTCCAGTGCAAGTTGGATCACATTACCCCTTTTTTGAAGTGAATCGCGGACTAGTTTTTGATCGAAAAAAAGCATTTGGGATGCGATTGGATATTCCGGCGGGTACGGCGGTTCGATTTGAACCTGGTGAGGAGAAGACAGTTATGCTAGTAGCGCTCGGTGGAAATCGCGTAGTGTATGGACTTAATGGATTATCGAATGGTCATGTAAATCTTGGAGAACCAGATCGTGAGCAATTGCAGAGATTGCACCGTTGGGGGGAGTTGACATGAAATTACGATGTCGACAAGTAGCTGATGGCTTTGGTAAACAGCGAGAGGAGCGTGAACATCTATGAGTAGTATGGAGCGTTCGGCTTATGCGTTAACGTATGGACCAACAGTGGGCGATTCCATACGCCTTGCGGATACCGAATTGTGGGCTGAAATTGAGCGGGATTACACCGTGTATGGTGACGAATCCAAGTTCGGTGGCGGGAAAGTGATACGAGACGGAATGGGACAATCTTCTTCGCTTACACGCGATCAAGGAGTTCTTGATACTGTTATTACAAATGCAGTTATTATTGATCATTGGGGTATTGTAAAAGCGGATATTGGATTGAAGGATGGGCGAATTTGGGCGTTTGGTAAGTCGGGAAACCCTGATATTATGGATGGGGTTACGCCAGGAATGGTCATTGGAGCAAGTACAGAGGTTATTGCGGGTGAAGGGCGCATTGTTACGGCTGGAGGAGTAGATGCCCACATTCATTTTATTTGTCCACAACAAATTGAGACCGCTTTGGCATCAGGTGTTACTACGATGATTGGGGGAGGAACGGGACCCGCAACTGGAACGAATGCTACAACCTGTACACCGGGTGCATGGCATATGCATCGTATGTTGCAGTCGGCAGAAGCGTTTCCAATGAATCTAGGCTTCACAGGCAAGGGTAATGCATCATTCCCAGAACCGCTTAGAGAACAAGTAGAAGCGGGTGCAATCGGGTTGAAATTACATGAGGATTGGGGCACGACGCCAGTAGCCATTGACGTTTGTCTGAGCGTAGCGGACGAATATGATGTTCAAGTTGCTATACATACCGATACGCTTAACGAGGCCGGATTCGTTGAGGATACACTACGGGCAATTGGGGGACGCACCATTCATACGTATCATACCGAAGGTGCTGGTGGTGGTCATGCACCAGACATTATTCGAGTGGCGGCTGAAAGGAATGTTTTGCCCTCATCTACAAATCCGACGCGCCCTTTTACAATAAATACGATCGAAGAGCATTTGGACATGCTGATGGTATGTCATCATTTGGATAGCCGAATTCCCGAGGATGTGGCATTTGCGGATTCCCGCATTCGACCGGAGACGATCGCTGCAGAGGATATTTTGCATGATTTAGGCGTGTTTAGCATGATTAGTTCAGATTCACAGGCAATGGGAAGGGTTGGCGAGGTCATTACACGGACTTGGCAGACTGCTCACAAGATGAAACTCCAACGCGGCCAATTAGAAGAAGATGGCATAGAAAATGATAACTTCCGCATTAAACGTTACATCGCAAAATATACGATTAACCCCTCTATAACGCATGGGATTTCGGAAGTAGTCGGGTCCATCGAGGTCGGAAAATTAGCAGATTTGGTCATTTGGAGTCCAGCGTTTTTTGGTGTGAAGCCGGAGTTGGTCCTCAAAGGTGGGATGATCGCATACGCGCAAATGGGCGACCCTAACGCCTCGATTCCAACGCCACAGCCAGTTTTTGGCCGTCCTATGTTTGGTGCCTTCGGCGGAGCTTTACATACTACTTGCGTGACCTTCGTCTCAAAGGCCGCTTTTGAACGGGGAATACAGGATCAGCTCGAACTGAAGAAGATGGTATTACCTGTAAACGGTTGTCGCTCGGTAAGTAAGCTCGATATGATTCACAACCATGCGACACCCCGCATCGATGTGAATCCCGAGACGTATGAAGTTCGCGTGGATGGCGAGCATGTCATCTGTGAGCCAGCTTCTGTGTTACCTATGGCACAGAGATATTTTATGTTTTAGTATCAACAGGAACAGGGGGAAGCCAGATGCATCATAAATTAGAAGCAATCCCGGCCCCAACTGGCTTTAATTGGCTTTCCTATATGCAGTTTCTTGATTCTGCATTGCCTATTGGTGGATTTTCACACTCATTTGGGTTGGAGACTCTTG
>JBILCE010000012.1:0-9963 GCA_044353305.1 Paenibacillus sp. | reverse complement strand
AGCGACTTGCCCTACAGATTGGACGCGCTCTTGTAATGTCTGGCCGCAATGCCGATTCATTTGACACTGTGCTTCGTATTGTAAAAGGTTCGTTAGCATAGGCTTCATGACATTTTAGGATTGCTCGAAGATTTGAACATAAGGAGATTTCATTATGACTAGTGTTGAGCAAGGACAATATATGGGTTTGCAGTCGGTACGCTGGGAGAGCGACCATTTGGCATTGCTAGATCAGCGGTTGTTGCCGGGCGAAGTGGTGTTTCTCCATTTGACCACCGCCGAGGATGTATGGGCCGCGATTCGTGAGCTGAAGGTGCGAGGAGCACCAGCTATTGGGATTTCCGCGGCGTTCGGCGTTGTGCTAGGCGTTCATGCTTCGAGTGCTGGACAGGTTGAACAGATCGCGATGGAGGTCGAGAAGGTCGCCGATTATTTGGCGACTTCCCGACCGACGGCGGTCAACCTGTTCTGGGCGCTCGATCGTATGAAGCGCCGCGCAGCGGAGTTGGCGGCGGACGGCCGCTGGACCGTGCCGGAAGCGAAGCAAGCGTTGCTCAGGGAAGCGCTCGCGATCCAATCCGAAGACGAGGAGACATGCCGCCTGATTGGCGTGCATGCGCTCTCGTTGTTCGAGGATGGGATGAGCGTGCTGACACACTGCAACGCGGGAGGGTTGGCGACGGCGAAGTATGGCACGGCGCTTGCGCCGTTCTATTTGGCGAAGGAGCAAGGAATAGAGCTAAAGGTGTTCGCTGACGAGACGCGTCCGGTACTCCAAGGGGCACGACTGACCGCGTTTGAGTTACAGCAAGCTGGCGTCGATGTGACACTAATCTGCGACAACATGGCCGGGATGGTCATGCAGAAAGGTTGGGTGCAGGCGGTCATCGTCGGTACCGATCGAGTTGCAGCGAACGGAGACGTTGCTAACAAAATTGGTACCTACAGTGTCGCAGTACTTGCCAAGGCGCATGGCATCCCGTTTTACGTAGCGTGTCCGCTGTCGACGATTGACTTAACAACGCCAACAGGGGCTGAAATCCCGATTGAAGAACGTCACGAGGACGAGGTAACACAAGGTTTCGGCAAGCGAACTGCACCAGACGGCGTTAAAGTATATAATCCTGCATTTGACGTGACGCCGAATGAGTATGTCACCGCAATCATCACGGAAAAGGGCATTGTTCGTGCACCATTTTCAGAAAATTTACAGAAGCTATTTCAATAGATCGGTATGTACAATGTTTGATATTGCTAACTGCTAGTGAATCTAGACCCAACAAGAAGGAAAAAGCATCGGATCCGACGAGGACTCGATGCTTTTTTAAACTTTACTTGTCTATGCTTTCACACCTGTTGCGAGGAGCCAAGCATCAGCAATGAGAGCATGACCTGCCGGCGAAGGATGCACGCCGTCTGGCGCCCAGTAAGCCGCAGGTGCACGCATTGAAGCTTGTGCAAATAAACCATCCAGCGGCACAAGCAATGCTCCGAATTCATTAGCCAGCTCACGGACAGCGTTGATTTTTGGATCAAGATCCTCGCGCCATGCTTTTCGATCCTCCGGTACAGGTAGAACGAATGGCTCTACTAGCACTAGCTTAGCATCGAGTGATTGTTTTGTCTGTGTGAGCAGGGCGTGATAGCCAGAAGCAAACGCATCAACGGAGGTTGGGTCGTTACGGTCGTACCGGCGCCACGTGTCATTGATTCCGATATAGATGGATACAATCGTTGGCTTTAGATCAAGGCAATCTTGTTGCCAGCGTGCCTGCAAATCAGGCACACGGTCCCCACCCTTCCCCCGATTGTGAAATCGTAAGAGTTTTTCCGGATACAGATGTCCTAGCTGTGCAGCAAGGATGAGTGGATATCCACGACCGAGATCGATTCCGGTCTCCCTATTCCGCCCACAATCAGTGATGCTATCCCCTTGAAACAAAATGACTTCATTTTTTTCAATAAAATTGCCCATCAACTAATCCCTCACCTACGAATTCTAATTTCAAATTATTACTCATAAGAAATTGATAGATGCGAAACCACACGCTCCGCTTGTTTGCGAGCAGACTCCACATCTGCCGCTGAGCTTAGGGCAACTGCCATTCGACGACCAACCTTCGTCTCCGGCTTACCGAACAGTCTTACTTGGGAATTCGGCTCACCTAATGCGCCTTCCACACCTGTAATATTGTACACACTACTCTCCCGATCTGCCTTGAGAGTTCGTGTAGCACCTGGCGTCAGCAATCGAATCGAGGGTACCGGAAACCCAAGAATCGCTCGCACGTGTAAAGCAAATTCGGATAAATCTTGTGTCACAAGAGTCACCATACCGGTATCGTGGGGACGAGGCGATACTTCACTGAAGTAGACTTTATCATCAGCGGCCAGGAACAACTCCACCCCATATAGTCCATACCCGCCAAGCTCATCTGTTACCTTGCGGGCAATCACTTGTGACGCCTCTAATTGGGCGGCGCTCATCGCATGTGGCTGCCACGATTCTACATAGTCGCCATCCTTCTGGACATGACCGATCGGATCACAGAAGGACGTTCCCGATACCGAACGCACGGTTAGTAACGTGATTTCTGATTCAAAGCGAATAAACTCCTCTACAATGACGCGCGTCTTCTTAGCCCGACCGCCTTCCATCGCATAATTCCAACATGTATCGATATCATTCTCCGAGCGCAATACGCTTTGGCCTTTGCCCGAAGAACTCATAATCGGTTTAATGACACAAGGTATTCCGATAACTTCCACAGCTTGCCGTAGCTCGTCCAAACTGTCAGCAAACTCATACTTAGCTGTTGGCAATCCGAGCGTTTCAGCAGCCAGACGTCGAATTCCTTCCCGATCCATCGTCAACCGTGAAGCAGTTGCCGTCGGAATGACTCGGTAGCCTTCCTTCTCCAATTCCACAAGCTCGTGTGTGGCGATTGCTTCAATCTCCGGCACAATTAGATCTGGCTTCTCCGATTCAATCAGATTGCGCAATTGTTGGGCATCCAGCATATTAATTACATAAGACCGATGTGCCACTTGCATAGCTGGGGCATGCTCATAGCGATCAACTGCAATTGTCTCCACGCCTAGCCGTTGTGCCTCAATGATAACTTCCTTACCAAGCTCTCCTGAGCCCAGCAACATGATTTTCTTCGCCTGCTGCGAATAGGGGGCACCAAACATGTGCATTCCGCCTCCAACTGATGGATGTTTTTAATATTTCAATCCTATTTTGAACCGAAGCCTATTAAAAAGCAACCTATCCGTTACAAATTACAGAAAGAACGTTTGAACCGGCATATAACCGTTTACTTCCATAATTATACTAGCGGTGAGCCCGCAAACGAAATGCGAGCAAGGCGACATGGAATCGTTATTGCATGATTGCGAAATGACTTCGAAGTTTTTTAAACAAATAGCAACAGACTCACGGCCATAACCATCATCCCTGCGATTAGTCCATAAATCGCAAGGTGAGGTTCACCATACTCCCTTGCAGTCGGCAATAGCTCATCAAGTGAAATAAACACCATTATTCCTGCCACCACGGCAAACAGTAAACCAAATACGACATCATTAAAGAAAGTAAACAGTATGAAGAACCCTATAATGGCGCCAACTGGCTCGGATAAACCAGATAAAAAAGAAAGTTTAAACGCTTTTTTCTTGTCTCCAGTTGCATAATACACGGGTATTGACACAGCAATGCCTTCTGGGATGTTATGAATTGCAATCGCAATGGCAATTGACAACCCTAGTGCAGGATCTTTTATAGCAGCTGTGAATGTCGCAAGACCCTCTGGAAAATTATGAATAGCAATTGCAAGTGCAGTGAACATCCCCATTCGCATCAGTTTACTTCGGTCAATAACCACATCTTTGCTAGTTATGTCTTCGATTTTACGAAGTTCATGAGGATTTTCCGATGATGGAACAAGCTTATCAATTGCCGCTATCAAAAAAATCCCAGCAAAAAAAGCCCCTACCGTTGCCCATGACCCTCCCGTTTTACCTAATTCTTCGACAAGGGAATCTTTAGCTTTAACAAAAATTTCGATCATCGATACATAAATCATGACCCCTGCCGAAAATCCTAAAGCGATAGAGAGAAATTTCGTATTTGTTTTATTCGTAAAAAAAGCTAATGCACTGCCAATTCCCGTTGATAAACCTGCAAATAACGTAAGTCCAAACGCTATTAAAATAATGTGTAAATCCATACCATCAGTCCTTTCTATAGGGTTCTACTTTCATAAACCTATATCATGTAAAGGATTACTAAAAAAAGCATCCCCTTCGTTGCCTATTGTATGATGATTCGCAAAAACAATTTCATACTTTAAATTGTATGTAACAAATTATTTTTGTCAACTGCATTTCTTTTGCACTAAGGAAACATTTTGTCCAATAAAAATGCTGCTCCTTTGAGTCGTTCCCCATCTGAGCAGCAAATCGTTATCTTTTTGAAACCGGCACCGCATTGTAATATTCTTCGAGAGTTAACCCTTTATCTGTCAGTTCCTTCGCAAGCCTAACGCCAACATAACGGATATGCCACGGCTCATATTGATAACCTGTAATTGCCTCTTTGCCTTTAGGATAACGGACGATAAATCCGTATTCAGCAGCGTGCTCGGCAATCCATTTCGCTTCCTTTGTGGCAGCGAAGCAATCTTGTGCCGCGCATTTTCCGTCTGAGCCCGCCAAGTCGATCGCAAGACCGGTCTCGTGCTCACTGTGACCTGGCTCGGCACTGTATGTTTTCGCTTTCTCCAGACCGTCCACTTGGACGTAGTTGTTGAACAAAGATTTCTGTGTAGCATACGAACGATACGCGGAAACACCTGCAAGAAATATATTATCCTTCTTCGCGCCGGCTACCATCTGTTCAATAGCGGCACCTGCTTCCTTACGCATCTTGCGCTTGTCCACCATGTCCTTAAACGTAAATGGAATGTTTACGAAAACGAGATCATCGGGTTCAAAGGATGGGGGAAGACCAAACTGTTTATTGACAAGCACCGTCACACTTTTCACATCAGCAGCAGCTTGTGCCGCCGTTTGTTTGGTTGGAGAGGGCGATGATTGGGTCGTATTGTTCGTGATGACAGTTGCTGTCGGGGTAGGAGATGGTGAAATCAGGGCCGACGGAGCGGCTTCAGACTCTTTATTTTGGCAACCGGAAAGAGTTATTGGAGTGAGTAGCAAAACACCGAGAGTTGCTATTTTGAAAATAAAGGTTGAGCGATCAAACATATGCGGAAGGCCTCCTTGCGAAATTTACGTTGGAACAAAAACCAATACCTAATCTAGCTTACCGATAAGGGTAATAGAAGTCAACGGAAGAGCCCCATCAGCAAAAAGAGACCTAATCCCGCTACCATTACGAAAATATCCACTAAGCTTAACTTTAATACACGGATTGGCAACTTTCCATCAAGCAACCGATAACCTCGCGCTTCAACCGCAAGTGATAGTTGATCCGCGAGTTGAAAGCAAGAGAGCAAATAGGGGATGAGCAACGCATGAATATCTCGAAGCTTGATCTTACCGACCTTAGCGTTGGATTTTCCACGGCTACGAACGATTCGAGAAAACCGTTCAAATTCTCGACCTAGCAATGGGATGAGCCGAAACATCATGGATGTTGTAAAAGTCAACATATTGACAAGTGGCCGTATTTTGATCGAAAAAGTAAGACTTTGATCCAACGCTCTACGAACTTGAGTTGGAGAAGTGACGTACGCGAAGAGGATTCCGAGCAACATGGCCGGAACAAGCCTTAGCAAAGGTTTAGCTGTTCCCCATGCATCGTTCCAGGAAAACCATTCATTTATTCGTGTAAATCCGTCATTGCCTAGACTCAAACCCGATACGAAGAATGAAATCAGGGTGAACAAGAAATACGCACGCAAAAGAGGTTTGATACGGCCAATTGGAAAACGGGATAACATCAACAGGCAGCCAACTGCAAAAGTAGTAACAACAATACCAAACCAATGTTGTTGGAGCAACAAACCTGCTGATGTTAGCATCAGAAACACCCACTTCGCCCTCGGATCAAGCTTTTGAAGCCAGTTCCAAAATGGAGAGTGATTATCCGATGCGGCAATGAGTGTCTGGGTTTCCAAATGTTCGCTCACGCTTGTGTTTTGGTTCAGCTTCTCGAAGACAGTCTCTTCCGGGCCCGATTCCATATCGACAGAATCCCCTGATTCCCTCAGCACTCGATCGATAGCTAACGCGCATTCATCTGCAGATGCGCTAGCTGCCACGGGAAATCCGGCAACCTGTAGCTCAACCGCTAATGCTAACGCCGGTGGCAATTTCACACCTGCCTGTCTCAATCGTGCAGGGTCCCGCCACACCTCATCCATGCGCAGGTCTGCTTTAATCGTTCCGTCCTCCAATACGATAATACGATCAGCGAGCGGTATGAACGTACCCAAATCATGCGTTGCAATAACCATCCCACATCCTGATTGTGCTCGCCAATTCTCTATATGCCTCACAAGTGAGGACGTCCCTTCCGGATCAAGTGAGGCTGACGGCTCATCCAACATTAGCCATCTTGGTTGTGTAGCAAACGTAGTTGCGAGCGAAACTCGACGCTTTTGCCCCGCACTTAACGTGAATGGAGAGCGTGACGATATATCCAATGACAGTCCGACCGTTAGTAGCGAAGCTTCCATTCTTTCATTCACTTGGGCACGTGTTAGCGATAAATGGCGCAACGAATAGTGAAATTCACGTTGCACAGTGACAGCAAATAGTTGCTTTTCCGGCTGCTGAAACACAAAACCTATCGTTCGATTGACCGAGGGCTCTAGCTTTTTCCCCTTCCATAGTGAAACGTCCCCATAGTAAATCGATCCTGACTGAAGTTCACGTAGACCTGTCAGCATGTCCAGTAAGGTCGATTTTCCGGAACCTGATCGCCCAACTAACAACGTGACCTCACCTGCGTGTAAAGTAAACGATACATTTTCAAGAAATGGCTTAGAGCCCGAGCGGAAGGCTACGTTTACGTTTCGAACGTTTATCGACATAGAGCCATCACCGCCTCGCGCAGTTCCGAAGTTGTCAACGGATAGGCAATTAAACGATGTCCTTGCGCATGAAGTCGCTTTGCCACTTGAATGACATAGGGCGGCTGAAAACCAAGACGTTCACATGCACTGTCCCCTTCCAATAGGTCATTTGTATAAAAGAAACTTTGAGCATCTCCGTCATATCCGATACCGTTGTCCGCCAAGCCGATGATTCGGTCTGCCCATGTCACCTCTTCTAACAGCTGCGTAATCCAGACGATCGTCGTACCTTGCTCCCGCAAAGAGGATACCACTGAAAGCACACGTTGCCGTGCTTCAGGATCGAGCATCGCCGTTGCTTCATCGAAGACAATCACATCAGGTTGCAAAGCGAGGCAAGAGGCGATTGCGAGTAGTTGCTTTTGTCCGCCGGATAATTCGGTTGTCGGATGATCGAGTGGCAGACACAAACCTACTCTTTCAAGCACTTCTTGTGCAAGTGCCGGAATGCGCTCTGGAGCAATCCCTTTATACTCAAGGCCAAAACAAATATCCTCCAACAACGTCTCTCCGACTATTTGTGAATCCGGATCTTGCATCACAAGTTGAACACGAATCGATTCACGACTGATGAGTTGTCCAGCAGACATTGGACTTAACCGTGCCAGCGCTTTCGCAAGTGTACTTTTGCCAGTCCCATTGCGCCCGATAATGATCGTCCATTGACCCTCATAAATTGACAAGTCAAGTGATCGAAATACGGTATGAACTTGATCCATAATGGAATATGCGACCGTTGCTTGTTGCAGTTGAATAATCGTGGATTTTGACTGTATCATACAAAATTGCCTCTTTCCTGACATGTGAAATCGTGCTATACTGCTAATCGTCAACCAAACAAATTAATTGTAGGTTAACAATACCTCTGACTTATTGTATCAAGTAAAGGAGACAATGAAAACATGAAATCGATCACGATTCGCGGTTTAATCATGAGTTCGCTTTTTGCAGCGTTACTTGTGGTGTTCAGTTTTGCCAAAATCACGATTGGCTTTACCCCTGTCCCGATTACTCTACAGACACTGGCTGTGATGCTGGCTGGTGCTTGCTTGGGGCCTATCTATGGCTTTATTAGCATGGCACTTGTCATCGTCCTTACAGCAGCGGGTCTCCCGTTAATTGGCGGTGTTGGAGGAATGGGTAAGTTGCTCGGTGCAACCGGCGGATATATCTGGATGTGGCCATTCTCAGCGTTGCTGATCGGTTATGTGCTGAATCGTGTAAAAGGAACTAGCCTTAAAGCGTATCTCATGGTGTTTCTAGCCTCTGCTGTGTTTGGTTCGCTCCTCGTTTACGTGAGTGGTGTTCCGTGGCTCGCCCATGTTGCGAACATTTCGTTGTCAAAAGCGATGGTAACTGGATTTTACCCTTATATAGCTGGCGATGTTATTAAGGCGGTTATTACAGCTCTAATTGCAGTGCCGATTCGGGTAGTCTACTCGCCTCAACGACTATCTACCGGTCAAGAGTCTGAAATTGTTAAGTTATAGCTTACTAAGACACCTAAATTTATTGAAATGAAAAAACAGGCTATGTCCCACTCTCGATCATGTGACTAGATTGTCGCATGATCAGGACTGCGGGACAGCCTGTTTTTCATTTCTATTAATGTCTATTCTACACGTACGGCTTGCAGTTGCGCTTTAAGACAAAGCTCAGCCGCTTTAAACGTGTGCTCTTGTGTCATTGCGTTCTCTGTCCGGTTGATGCAGTCTAGGATGAGCTGACCAAAGAAAGGATAACCCACTTGTCCACTTACTGCAAAGTGAAACTCACCTTCTTGATTTACTAAGTAAACGTGATCCCCTGAGTTATCCCGCGCTACGTCAATATACTTGCGAAGCTCAATATATCCCTCAGTCCCAAGAATAATGGTACGTCCGTCTCCCCATGTACCGAGTCCGGCCGGTGTTAGCCAATCAACGCGGAAATAATTGGTCGCTCCATTGTCTGCCACTAAAGTTACATCACCAAAATCTTCGAGTTCCGGATATTGTTTATTGTTGTAATTTGCAATGCGACTTGCCTGTACTTTTGCATCCTTTGCACCTGTATAGTAAAGAAACTGCTCAATCTGATGGCTGCCAATATCAGTTAGAATACCACCATATTTCTCTCGTTCGAAAAACCAAGCTGGACGACTTGGTGCATTTAAGCGATGGGGACCAAATCCATTTACTTGTACAACGCGACCTATAGCACCCTGCTCAATCAGCTGACCAGCATATACCGCGCTCTCCACATGCAATCGTTCACTAAAATAAACTGCATACTTCCGCCCAGTTTGCTTGACTTTATCTCTTGCAGCTTCGAGTTGTGCCAACGATGTAAATGGTGTCTTGTCGGTGAAATAGTCTTTACCTGCATCCATAACCCGAAGACCGAGTGGACCACGATCACAAGGTACTGCTGCTGCGGCAACGAGTTGGATAGATGCATCATGCAAAATTATGTCTAATGATTCAGCTACTTTGGCTTGCGGATACTTGGCAATAAACGCTTGTACCTTAGCTGGGTCTGGGTCATACACCCACTTCAAATCTGCACCGGCTTCTAGAAGGCCGTTAGTCATTCCATATATATGTCCGTGATCGAGAGCAACTGCCGCAAAAACAAACTCTCCCGGCTTTACAACTCGATTGGGTTTTCCTTGAGGCGCATAGTTCATTCCATCATTTTTCTGCATGACTGCTTCTCTCCTTTATTATGTCGACTCTCGTTCAATTACCGTCATCGGGATGACGATTTCCGATTGTCCGCACTTTTCATCTACTTCTCCCAATACTGACATCATGCGGCGCATCGCCGTTTCAGCTTGCTTCTGATAGTCGATAGCGATCGTGGTGAGAGTAGGGTGGCA
>JBILCE010000162.1:0-3323 GCA_044353305.1 Paenibacillus sp. | reverse complement strand
GTATAGGTTTGGAAGCTCCCACTGGCAAATAAAGCATGTCGCCGCGACCAAGCAGTTTCTCTGCACCGACCATATCAAGAATGGTACGGGAATCCACCTGTGACGATACACCAAAAGCAATTCTTGAAGGGATGTTTGCCTTGATCACTCCTGTGATGACATCGACGGAAGGTCGCTGAGTTGCAATAATCAGGTGTATGCCAGCTGCTCGCGCCATTTGAGCTAAGCGACAAATCGAATCTTCAACGTCTCCAGCAGCAACCATCATGAGATCGGCTAATTCATCCACAATGACTACTATGAATGGTAATGGAGGTGTCGGTGGTGAAAAATTGGGATCGGATATAAGCGTGTTGTACCCTTCAATGTTTCGAGTGCCACTTTTTGAAAATAGCTCGTATCGTTTCTCCATCTCAACAACTACTTTTTTTAGTGCCAATGAAGCCCTACGTGGATCCGTGACAACAGGTGCAAGCAAGTGAGGAATCCCATTATATACATTGAGTTCAACCATCTTAGGATCAATCATTAGAAATTTCACTTCATTAGGTCGTGCTTTAAACAGGATACTTGTGATGATCCCGTTGATACAAACCGATTTTCCTGAGCCAGTTGCACCTGCCACTAATAAATGTGGCATTCTAGCCAAGTTCCCTACAATTGGTGTTCCTGAAATGTCTTTACCAAGTGCAACTGTTAGTTTAGAGGATGTATTCTGAAAAGCATCAAGTTCCATCACTTCACGGAGTGTTACCATCGATACTTCGCTGTTAGGGACTTCGATACCAATGGCCGATTTCCCAGGTATTGGTGCTTCCATACGAATATCCTTCGCCGCAAGTGCAAGCGCAATATCATCAGTTAAACTCACAATTTTACTAACCCTAACTCCAATATCCGGTTGAATCTCATAACGAGTGACGGCAGGTCCCCTAACGACATCAAGTACTTTCGCTCGGATGCCGAAACTTTCTAAAGTCGCTTCCAACTTTCGTTTGTTTGAAGATTCATCGGATGAGGTCCCTTTAGTTCTGCCATCCTTATTTTTGGTCAATAAATCAAGTTGTGGCAACTGGAACGTAGAATTTGCTTGCTTTCCCCAATCAGCTTGAAAAGTTTCATTAACATTGATTTCTTCTTGGGCAACTCTCGGTTCAAGGGGAACGAATTCTATCGTCGTTGTTTCCGGAGTATGGTCAATGATTGGCAAAAGAGTCTGCCCACTCGGTGTGAAAATTGACTCCGAGTTAATCTCCTCGATCTTATCCTGCATTGTTGATTTTTCAGGCTTCAAAAGTTTGAAGAAAATTGGTGTTTTAACTATCTTGTTATCTGAAGGCTCATGATTATCAACTTCGTTTGAATGGTTTGTAGATACAACAACTGCTTTGTTAGACTGCGCATCCTTCCATTTGTTCGTATCAATTGGAGTTGAGAATTGCCTTTTGAACCATTCCATAAATCCCCATTTATGACCTGAAGAGTTGCCGCGAAGTCGGGACAAAATGTCTACTATAGAAATGCCTGAAATAAGGATGAAGGCAATGATGAACAAGGTGTAGGTTAAAAGACGTGTTCCAATATTGCCGAACAGAAAATAGAGAGCGGAATAAAGAAACGCCCCTATCATCCCTCCTCCAATGTGATCCTTTAACAATCCCTGCGTCATGCTTTTCCATGTTTCCCCAATAATATAGGAAGGTGCCGTGTAATCCTGTTCGGGGTCTAAAAGTTGAATCATGGACATATGGTTCAAAATTAACCAAGCGCAAATAAATAAACTCACTCCTAATTTGCGTGATGACCAATCTAGCGGCCATGCCCTCTTTACCATGACAAATAGACCAATATAAATGAAAACCACTGGAATCATCCAATAGGCCTCTCCAATTGTAAAGCGAAACATATACGTAAGGGAACGACCAACACTACCTTGTTCGGATAGAGCAATCCAAGACAATAGGATAATGAGAATCCCGTACAATTCAAACTTAAGTGTACTTTTAATCGAAAGCTTCTTTTTCACCTTCGCCATAACTAATCACACCCCATTACCTCATTATACCATATGTCACAGAACGGCGGGATAGGGTGGTTAGGACATTATAGTTTAGGAGTGAAATAAATGAGCTGACCAGGTTGTAAATTTGGATTCAGATAATGATGGGTTGGCGCAAAATATAATCGAATAATTTTGGCCTGTTGCGCATTTATAGGTTCTACTTGCATATGCATCCCTCCTACCACAATATCTAAGTATGGGTAAAACGATGGATCCTCTGCTCCTTGCAATACCATTTCAATAGGATACACGGTATGAATTGTCATTGGGACAACCCTCCACCCATCTTGCGGTGTTTACGCTCGTCTATTCGACGATTCAATTCCCCCATCGCATCAGATACGCCACCTAGACGGTCAATCAGTCCATATTTAACTGCATCAACACCAATTACAGTCGTGCCAATATCCCTTGTCAATTCCCCTGTTTTAAACATAAGTTCTTTTAATTTTAATTCCGAAATTTCGGAGTGGGCTATAATGAACCGTATTACCCGTTCCTGCATTTTGTCCAAATATTCAAAAGTTTGTGGCACTCCAATTACAAGACCATTTAATCGAATCGGGTGAATCGTCATGGTTGCAGTCTCTGTGATAATTGAACAATCCGCTGCGACAGCAATCGGCACACCAATACTGTGTCCACCACCAAGAACAAGAGCAACCGATGGTTTAGACATTGAGGCGATCACTTCCGCAATGGCAAGTCCTGCTTCAACATCTCCACCAACCGTGTTTAGCATAACAAGTATACCGTCAATTTTTGGATTTTGTTCCGCTGCAACCAACTGAGGTATAAGATGTTCATATTTGGTCGTTTTATTTTGCGGAGGTAGAATCATGTGCCCTTCAATTTGACCTATAATGCTTAAACAATAAATATTAGATTCCCATGCAGGACTATTCGTCTGTCCATACTGCTGAATATTTTCAAAAGATGAATTTTTTAGTTGGTCCGCCTGAGTAACCGTGTCTTGCCTGAGTGATGAATCGTCTTTTTTCATTTTATATCGTTCTCCCGTCCATTATTTGAAATGAATGCCCCCTTAGTATGAATATCCTACACGTAATTATTCTAAGTGTTTCTAACGAAAAAAAAGAAGCCTTCTTAAAAATCAAGAACGCTCCATTTATGTGCGAAATAAAGTTTGATCTAAGGTCTCTACTATACTTCCATTATAATCGGCAAAATCATCGGACGTCGTCTTGTCTGTTCGTACAAGAACCGCCCTAATGTATCTTTTACGTGAGTCTTTAGTGAA
>JBILCE010000161.1:0-3325 GCA_044353305.1 Paenibacillus sp. | reverse complement strand
CAGCACAGGCAAAATGCGTAAACAGCCCCTCAACGGTCAAACCAGGCAACTCCAATGCACGTTCGATGAACGAAATCGCTTCAGCTTCATCATGCAGGCCAAGTCGTCCCATACCCGTGTCGAGCTTGATGTGAATGCTCAGCGGATTCGATGCATCAATCTGATCAGCAATCGCATCCAGCACTTCCGAACTATATACATTAATCGTAATCTTATATTCCGCGGCCAGCCGTATACCGTAAGCCGACGTATACCCAAGCACGAGAATCGGCGCCGTAATACCCGCTCTGCGCAGCTCCAAGGCTTCGTCTAGAAAAGCAACCGCGAGGTAAGTCGCACCACAAGCCATCGCCTCTCGCGCGACCTGAATAGCCCCATGCCCATAAGCATCGGCCTTTACGACCGCCATTATATGCATCTCATCCGGGAGGATATGCCGAAAAGCCCCCAAATTATGCCTAAGCGCATCTAGCGAAATCTCCACCCAAGTCGGACGGTAGAAAGAATCCATCTCCGCACTCCTCTTCCAGCCAAGCCCCGATCAACCTAGCGTAAGTGTCTTTTATGGTACTAGGTTAACCGGGGACTGTCAATGAGAGATGAACGAACCTCACTTACCTACTTGGCCTTGGGTCGACTGTGCGATCTTGATCATTTCTGGCAAAAGCAGGTCGGCACTGGTCAACCGGTATTCTATCCCATCATATGTCCAAATCATCGTTTTATGGGTATCTCCAGAAAGAAGCGCATACGTGTAGCCTAGATCGACCATCGTTCCTTTCATCGAAGCAACCGCCTGATCAATCGACTTCGACTCCACTAGCGTATAATTGTATTTTCCGCTAAAACGAAGCAACACACCTTTCGACTCCCCAAGTTGGATGTCGCTAATACCCTGATGCATAACCCCTTTCGGAAGATACGTCGGTTCAATTACACCGAACGCCTGTGAAGCCTTCCCCGTTGCCGCCTTATCCGCAGTAGCTTTATCAGCGGCAGCCTTCTCGGCAGTAGCTTTGTCGGTGGTCGCCTTAGCCGATGCCGCTTTATCCGCCGTAGTCTTCTCACCAGCAGCTTTGTCGGTGGCTGCATTGCCTGTTGACGTCTTATCAGTAGCGCCTAACGTGGACTGCGCATTCGGTGATGCTTCGGAGCTCATGTTGCGCTTCATATCAAAGGAGTCCTTGTCGAACGTTTGACCAAATTGGAACGCAGTAAAGTCGAATTCGAGTAGCTTTTGGCCTGTCTCGTTCTCAACCTCAATATGTTTAGGGGCAAAATCCTTCTTTGTCAGCCACACCCTCTGCCTTGCAAACGAGGCGTTCTGATAATTTCCTGCCACATCGAACACATACGTGTCACCGTCCGTCGTGAATTGCCGCTCACGATCTGCCACTATGCTTTGCACGAGCGACTGGTACAAATATACCTGACCTTGGTTTTGCGGCCAATCACTTTGGAAGCGGAAACTTTTGTTCAGATGGGGGGTCAACACGAATACGCCTTCATCGTTACGCAACACGATTTGCGAAATATCTTTCTTCTCATTCGTTAGCGAGATGCGATAGTAGCTTGGTGCCTTGTACCAAACCTCCACCTGATATTCTTGCGGATCTACCCCGGTATGGACGACCATCCGACCTGAACCTTGATAACTTTCTACTTTGTTCATTTTGCGGTCGAGATCTTTTACAATCGAACTCGCATCCTTGTCCCCACAACCAGCGAGCAAACCTCCAATCACCAGCAATACGGCCAACAACCAGGTAATACGGCGCAAACCCATCATCCCCTCTACTCCAATTATGGAAGTCATAGTAGATGTTATGAGGGAACTTGGCCCAATATGCAGACTAGCCTAAGCTTGGACAAAAAAGAGAAAACAGTGATGAATTAATCGTTTAAATTGAGAGTTTTTGTTATAATAATGGTACTAATTAGCAATAAATCCAAGGTGGTGCCAAACAATGATAGGCGTGAGAGTGAGACAATTGCGCAAAGAGCGTGGCCTGTCAATAACAGATCTCGCGGAGCGTGCAGGGGTTGCAAAGTCCTATCTAAGCAACATAGAGCGAGATATTCAACGTAATCCATCCCTGCTTTATTTAGAGAAAATTTCGGCTGTGTTGGACGTGTCTGTCGAGCAACTAATCGAACATGATTTGTCCAATTCGACAGATGAAGAAACACTTGACGCGGAATGGTATGCGATTGTGAAAGAAGCGATGGAGTCCGGGGTTGATAAACAGCAATTTCGCGATTTCCTGGAGTTTAACAAATGGAGAAACACACGCACGAAGCCATAGCTTCATAATGCGTTGCTTGTATTTATGATTGCATACCCGATTTTTTACCTTAATCTCTTATTGATCTTTCCTTCTACTCATTTTTTCGGTTATCTTGGGTATTCATTGAACGGTTGTGTAGGAATTCTCGTAGCTCTTCAATTGTCAAACCCATTTGTCGTGCGGTCACAACCAAGTCAACCCACTCCTTGTCCAATTCATCATGTGAACGTGCCCCGTTGTTCATTCGAATCCCCCCTGTTCAAATAATACCACAACATGTGTTTACTTTTGTTTACTTTATTATACCCGTCCCCTTTCGTTATGTTTGTCGAATTGTGTAAGAAAATCTATTGGAATTGGTTGTAATTTTGTCGAATTTTATTAGAAAAGGCCGGTTCTCTCAAAAACTTTAACGACAAATAAGCCCCCCGCGAGTTCAGTTAAAGAACTCGAGAGGAGCTTGTCCACTTGGAACGCAATGGGGATCTAAAACAATAACAACGCCGAGAAGCTAACAACGATGTGCAGAAACTTCATCCCATGATACGTTGTGTCAAATATGGCGATGACCTGAACTGGTTAGATTTTTGTACCATCCTAAAAGTTAATAGGCAGATCTGAGCTCGCGTCGGCGGAGCGGCAGCCAGTGTATTGCTAATCCCAAACATGCACCTGCCGTGTCCAACACAACATCCTTCACTAATGGAGTTCGGTCACCTGTATAAAATTGATGAATCTCATCGCTAATCGCATATAGACAACAGAACAGGATGACCGCAAACACATGATAACGCCGAATGGATCGAATCGGGGCAAGCGCACAGGACATCAACCAGCCTAGGATGGCGTAAATCGTAACATGAGCGCCCTTGCGGATCACAAATTCAACGAAGCCTTCCGGTCCGTTGTTCTGCACACTCACTCGATCCTTGCCATACGGAATCACAACGCCGCCAAAATATTCCTCTACGAACGAATCCGGGATGATTTTGTTCAAGCTAGGTCGCATATCTTGCTTATGATAAGGCTGGGATGAG
>JBILCE010000221.1:0-2632 GCA_044353305.1 Paenibacillus sp. | reverse complement strand
CAATCTCGGACAGCCGTGCCTCAGTATAACGCATAGCTGCAGGTGGGTCATCATCCAAGGAACCCCAGTTTCCGTGACCATCAATTAGCATGTGGGCCATTTTCCATGGTTGAGCCATTCTCACCATACCCTCATAGATGGAAGAATCCCCATGAGGATGATAATTACCCATTACATCTCCGACAGTCTTAGCAGACTTCCTATAGCCCTTATCTGGTGTGTTGCCGGAATCATACATCGCATAAAGAATACGCCGTTGAACTGGTTTTAAACCATCACGAATATCCGGAATGGCACGATCTTGAATAATATATTTGGAATAACGACCAAATCTATCTCCAACTACATCCTCTAGGAAAGCAGGCATAATTTGTTCGAGCAAGCTCATCGCTTCGCACCCCGTTCGCTACTACTCTTCGAATTCTGTAAAATCAACATTCTCTACAATCCATCTTTTGCGGGGGTCTACTTTATCGCCCATCAACGTGGAAACTCGTCGTTCCGCTTTTGCTGCGTCTTCGATTTGCACTTGGAATAGGGTACGTGTCTGTGGATTCATAGTTGTTTCCCATAATTGATCAGGATTCATTTCCCCTAATCCTTTATACCTCTGTAGCTCAAGTTGTTTACCACCAAAATCCTTGGATATAGTCTCCAACTCTTCATCAGAGTAAGCATATTTAACGAGAGGTTGCTTTCCTCCTTTTTTAGTAACCTTGTATAACGGAGGCTGTGCAATATATATCATTTGTTGATCGAACAGCGGCTTCATATATCTGTAGAAAAATGTGAGTAACAATACTTGAATATGTGCTCCATCCGTGTCGGCATCGGTCATAATTATAATTTTGCCATAATTACTTTCTTGAGCATCGAATTCCGAACCAATACCAGCACCAATCGCAGATATAATAGACTTGTATTCGTCATTTTTGAGAATATCGATCAGTTTCGCCTTCTCAGGGTTCATGGGCTTACCTTTAATTGGTAAAATAGCCTGATGCTTTGAATCCCGTCCTTGCTTAGCCGATCCACCCGCCGAGTCGCCTTCCACAATAAAAAGCTCATTTTTCATATAGTCTTTTGATTGAGCGGGCGTTAATTTTCCATTTAAATTAGAACTTTCGCCTTTTCCTTTCTTACCATTACGCACTTCCTCGCGCGCTTTTCTAGCTGCTTCACGAGCTTTTGATGCCTGCAATGCCTTTTTCAACATCATCTGGGCAACAGCAGGGTTTTCTTCAAGGAAAACCGCTATTTTATCGGCAACCACAGCATCAACTGCACTTCTCGCCGACGCACTTCCTAGTTGATCCTTTGTTTGTCCAACGAATTCAACTTCACCCATCTTAATATTGATGACAGCCATCATCCCCTCGCGGAGATCAGTTCCTTCTAAATTTTTATCTTTATCCTTTAAAATGGCTAATTTACGAGCATAATCATTCATTGCACGAGTGTATGCGGTTTTGAAGCCCGTTTCGTGCGTTCCTCCACCCCTTGTTGGAATGGAGTTGACGAACGAAGCTATCGTCTCTGTATATCCATCATTGTATTGAAGTGCCACTTCAACCTCAATCTCATCCTTCTCAGCTGAGAAATGAACCACATCATGAAGTACAGTTTTGTCCTCGTTTAGGAAGCGTACAAATTCACTTGCTCCACCATTATATTGGAACGATTCATCATTCCCACTGCGCTCGTCTTTGATCGTCACTTTAAGTCCGGAATTTAGAAATGCGATCTCTTGAAGACGCTCGGATAACGTGTCATATGAGATAGCCGTGCCACTATGAAATACCCGCTTGTCCGGTTTAAACGTGACCTTTGTTCCCGTGCGGTTAGTGTTGCCCAACACTTCAAGTCCTGTAACTGGCTCCCCTACGTGCTCTTGGCCTTTTGAATCAAGCCAATATTCGAATCGTTGTTTATGTATTTTCCCATCTCGATAAATTTCAACTTCCAGCCATTCCGATAAGGCGTTGGTCACAGAGGCGCCTACACCATGCAGACCTCCTGATTTTTTATAACCTGAACCGCCAAATTTACCACCTGCGTGGAGCATTGTAAATACGACTTGCGGGGTCGGAACGCCAGTCTTATGCATACCAGTTGGAATCCCTCGACCATTATCACGTACGGTGATCGACTGATCTTTGTGGATAATAACATCAATTGCATTGCAATGCTTTGCTAAATGCTCGTCCACGGCATTGTCGACAATCTCCCAAACCAGATGATGTAGACCACTACTACTAGTGCTACCAATATACATCCCAGGCCGTTTGCGGACCGCAACAAGTCCTTCCAACACCTGAATATCATCTGCATCGTAACCTGATGGACCCTTTTGTGGATTAACTTGTTTATTTGATTTTTTGTTCTCGCTTGCTGCAAATAAATCTAACTGCTCGGCCATGCCAAGCCCCCTGTGTTCAAAATCGATAGCCATTTGCTTACTACAAGCATTATAACATGCGTATATGTGTCGTCTAGTTTAAAATGTCCCGTCTCGTAAATACACCGAATGCCACCACAAGTGCAGCGGCAGCCCAAACAGCAAGAACGGATAGTGAGAATCCTAATGTCATGCCCACAATGGGTGGTTGAGCACCAGCCAAGTAATTAACTG
>JBILCE010000160.1:0-3334 GCA_044353305.1 Paenibacillus sp. | reverse complement strand
CGTGTCGTTTCTGAGCAAGGCGAATTACTTGGTGAGATAAAAGAAATTTTGACCCCTGGGGCGAATGATGTCTGGGTGGTAAAACGTGCGAAAAAACGCGACCTGCTTATCCCAGTTATAGACGATGTGTTGTTATCTGTTGATGTGCAAGAGAAACTGGTCACCATCCGTCTGTTGGAGGGCATGGACGATTGATGAATATTGATGTATTAACATTGTTTCCGGAAATGTTCGAGGGCGTGTTTGGCTCTAGTATTTTAGGTAAGGCACGCAACAAAGGGATTGTATCGTTAAATACGGTCAATTTTCGCGAATTCTCATTGAATAAACACAATACGGTCGATGATTACCCGTTCGGCGGTGGTGGTGGCATGGTATTGAAGCCAGAGCCTATTTTCCTAGCAGTTGAGGATGTAGTTGCTCGTATTGGCAAACGGCCACGTGTTATCTTGATGTGCCCACAAGGCAAACCTTTTCGCCAGAAGATGGCTGAGGAATTAGCTAAGGAAGAGCATCTTATCTTCATATGCGGACATTATGAAGGCTACGATGAGCGAATCCGCGAGCATCTGATTACCGATGAAATCTCTATTGGGGATTATGTACTTACAGGGGGGGAACTTCCTGCCATGGTGGTGATCGACAGTGTGGTGAGGTTGCTTCCAGGTGTGCTTGGCAATGAAACGTCAGCGGTTACCGATTCTTTTAGTACAGGTCTCCTAGAATATCCGCACTATACTAGACCTGCGCAGTTTAGAGAATGGTCCGTACCTGATGTTTTATTGTCGGGTCATCATGAAAATATCACGAAATGGCGTAGACGTAAGTCCTTAGAGCGTACATGGGAAAGACGACCTGAGTTACTTGATGAGCATGAATTGACCGATGAAGAGAAAATTTGGTTTATGTCTAAGAAGCGGGATGCAGATAAATAGCTTAGGATTGAATTAATAAAATCCGTTGTTTTTTTTCATTCCATATGGTAAGATATACACTGTTGTGTTTGTATGAATCTGGTGGTCCTCTGCGCGTCACATCCTAGTGTAACAACCAATAGAGCGGCATGAACACCTGAAGTGGAAGGAGGAGTCCAAATGAATCTTGTACAAGAAATTACAAAAGAACTATTGCGCAAAGACCTTCCTAGCTTTCGCCCTGGCGATACGCTCCGTGTCTACGTAAAAGTTATCGAGGGCTCGCGTGAACGGATTCAGCTGTTCGAAGGCGTTGTTATCAAGCGTCGTGGCGGTGGCATTAGCGAAACGTTCACAGTTCGCAAAATTTCGTATGGTGTAGGTGTGGAACGTGCATTCCCGCTTCACTCGCCGAAAATCGATAAAATTGAAGTAGCTCGTCGCGGTCGTGTTCGTCGTGCGAAACTTTACTACCTGCGTAACCTTCGCGGGAAAGCAGCGCGTATTCAAGAAATTCGTTAATCATGCAAGGGCTCGGTTCTCGGACCGGGCCCTTTTTCAATGTCATTTCGATTCATTTGCATCTGCTATGCTCGTCTGCTACCATAAAAGTAGGTTGACTTTAGCACTGTTGAACGGAAAGAAGGTTTTAAGTTGGAAGAGGAAGAAGTGAAGACACCCCAACAACGGGCGAAAAACGAAGTATGGGAATGGTTTAAAGCGCTAGCCATTGCAGCGACACTCGTGTTTTTGATTCGAACGTTCATTTTTGCTCCGTTCATAGTCGATGGGCATTCCATGGAGCCTAATTTTTTTAGCTCTGAGCGATTGATAGTAAATAAACTTATCTATTCGATTCGCGAGCCCCATCGTGGCGAGGTTGTCGTCTTCCATGCGACTGCCGGTAAGGATTATATTAAACGGGTAATTGCACTCCCGGGTGAGACTGTCAAAGTAGCGAATAACAAAGTATATGTGAACGGCAAGGAATTGGAAGAACCCTATCTCGAATCCACTGTGACTGAGAAAGCTAAACTTGGGGAAATTTATAATCGTCCCGAACAGCCAGAAATCATCGTACCCGAAGGGAAAATTTTCGTGATGGGTGATAACCGTCCGAATAGTACGGATAGTCGGTTCATCGGCCCTGTAGATGATAGTCAAATTGTGGGACGTGCCGATTTGGTGTTCTGGCCTTTCAATAAATTTGAATTTGTGAAACATTAAGCGGAAGCGCCGCAGCCTAATCCAGGCGGTGGCGTTTTTCCAATAAGAAGGAATGTGAAATAAGTATGACCATCCAATGGTTCCCCGGCCACATGACACGGGCTAGAAGAGAAATTGAAGAGAAGTTGAAACTAATAGATGTCGTGATTGAACTTTTAGATGCCCGCGTCCCGAAATCTAGTCAAAATCCGATGATTGAGGATATTTTGAAAAACAAACCTCGACTTGTGTTATTGAACAAAGCCGATCTTGCCGATCCTGAGGTGACCGAGCGTTGGGTGCAGTATTATTTGGCGCATGGATTGAACGCTTTGCCTGTAGATGCTGCATCCGGTAACCGAATTAAGGAAATTGGTGATCGGTGCAAACTGTTGGTGAAGGATAAAATCGACAATATGATTCGAAAGGGGATCACCCCTCGGGCAATGCGTGCGATCATTGTGGGTATACCGAATGTCGGGAAATCGACCTTAATTAACCGGATGGCGGGTCGGAAAATTGCGATTACAGGAGATCGCCCTGGTGTTACGAAAGGACAACAGTGGATCAAGACATCAATGGACTTGGAGCTTCTTGATACACCTGGTATTTTGTGGCCTAAATTTGACGATCAACAAGTAGGAATGCGATTGGCGACAGTAGGCTCTGTCAAGGAACAAATTTTGAACGTGGAGGAAGTGGCATTTTTTGGCGTTCAATATATGATGAGACATTATCGTGATACATTACAACACCGGTATGAACTGTCCCATTTGCCAACTCATGCAGATGATAATCAACTAGTCGTTGAAACGATGGAAGCGATCGGGCGTAAAAGAGGTTGTATTTTAAGTGGTAATCGAGTTGATTTAGATAAAATGTCGGTCATGTTTTTAAGGGAGCTGCGTGCTGGCAAACTTGGTCGTATAAGTCTGGAAGCGCCTAAAGCTTAGTTTCTTTTTAGGGGGAGGAAGTCCGGATGTTCGAGTATGAGAATTCGATTTGGGATAAAGGTTTTGATCATATCGCTGGACTCGATGAAGTAGGTCGTGGTTGCTTGTTTGGTGATGTTGTGGCAGCGGCTGTTATTATGCCAAAAGGTCTTCGAATTGACGGAATGAATGATTCTAAGAAGTTATCCGAAAAAAAGCGCGAAAGACTTTTCGATGAGATCATGGCAACCGCAGTCGCAATCGGGATTGGCTCTGTTGATG
>JBILCE010000011.1:0-10077 GCA_044353305.1 Paenibacillus sp. | reverse complement strand
AAACCGCGATGAACGGCTTATCGAAATCTTCCTCTTTAACACCGGCTGCACGCAACAAACTACGGTGTGGAGCGCGGTCAAATCCTTTTTTAATCATGTCACTTCGCATTCTAGACTTGTTGCTCATTATAGAACCTCCTAATTCGATGTGCGGTATGATAAATAACAATGAAAAGAGCCTTTATTAATCTTGTTAATTTTAACTTGAATTGTTTGCTAAAACAACTTTATTGTTTACAAAAAGGCGCAGTTGTTCACACTTAATCGCACTAGATATCGGTAAAATGAACTGTTCCTATTACTTCAGCAAGAAAATTTTTCAGTTCTTCTGCTTCTTCTTCGCTGAGTTTGAAAATATGTTCAAGGTACCCATCTTCCTCTAGATCATCTGGTCCGAGGATTGCCGTCTTCCCTGCTTGCAGATCTGTTACAAGTTTTTTTCCGAAAAAGCGGTTGGAGGCAGTGATGGCCAAGTCAAACCGTTTTATACTCGGTCCAACGAATGATACGAAGCGAGTCGTGGTTTCCTCCGTCGTATCATAGAGAAAATCAAATTCTGTTTCCATGGCGCAGCACCCTCTCTTGATGTTATGGCTCCATCATACTAAAAAATTGCGGCTTGCGAAAGTCAGTTTTCCCATGCTATACTTTGGGCAAATAGAGGAACGGATTTGGTTGAGGAAGCACCTCACTTGCGAAAGCAAGTGGGGTGCTTTTTTTCGTTATCCGAGGCCGTTTCGATATTCAAATAAAGAGGAGGAATGGGAATGGAGTTATTGTTTATGACGAGTTTGGAGAAGAAAGTAAATGATGGAGAAAGTCGTTTAGCCAGAGTGTTGGTAGGTGAGCGGCAAGGTAAGTGGATCATTCAATGGAACGAAACCGATGAAGGAGGTAAACCAGTAGAGGAGGTCTGGTATGACGGTATGAAGTGGGACGATATGATGGTCGAATTCCGTGTAGGATTACAGCAGCGTATGCGTGATGGGTATGTGACGCTCCTAAATGTGGAAGAATTACGTGAACGGTCTAAACATTTATCGAATGATCGGATTAGCATGCTCCAATATTATGGGGAACATCATGTGCAGACGGAAATCTACGAGAAGTTAAAAGGCTGGAGATCAAGCCAATCCATGAAGGAAAACAATGCCCCCTATATTTTAGCAAGCAATCGTCAATTGCAAATGATTAGTGCCTTCATTCCTCATACTCCCGAAGAGCTGCGACAAATTCCCGGATTCGGTGAAAGTCGAACATCTAAATACGCAACAGCTATTTTGACGATCACTATGGAGTATGAACGGACGACTAGCTTTCCACTAGGTTGGGTAGAGGAAATGGTTGATCAGAATGAGCTCTCGAACTGGTCAGAAGAACAACAGAGGCTTAAAGAAAAGGCCCAACAAGCTCGTCAAATGAAACGATTAAGTTTATTAAATGGAATTGCCTCGGGTGAGCGTTTGCAAGAACTGTCAGAGCGACTGAACATTCCACGACGTGATTTGATTCGCGAGGTAGAGCAACTTGATAAGGAAGGATATGATATGGAGCCGCTTGTGGCGCAAGAGCTATCAAATGTGAATGCAGATCAGTTAAACCAAGCACAGGCTCTGTTTAGTGAGATCGGTGATCGTTTTTTGAAACCTATTGTAGAGAAGATGTTCACGAAGGAGCAATTGAAGAGCCAAAATCTCGAACATGTTTATGAGTGGTTACGTCTTATGAGAATGGGCTTGCGTCGTTCAGTAGAGGCGAGTAAATAAACTTGTAAGTTGCTAGAGAATGCGTTACTTTAGGTTAGGTGAAGCAGATCTCTTGAATGGAGTGGAACAGTAAGTGAGTTTGAAGACAACCGCGCAAAAATGGGGAGCATTCGTCGTGTTGCTCGGTGCATGTATGATCGGATATCTTTTGCTAGTTAAACCAGTGATTGGTATAGAGGATAATGGGGATTTCCTACGAGTGACGGGAACGGTTGGTTTGACAGATGTGCATTCCGATGTATCAATTCAGGACAAACAAATTGGTTTTGCTAATATCTTATATGCATATGGTGACATAAAGCCGGGCGGATACGTCTCGACTCAATTTGCACCTGTGTTAGTTGCTAAGGTGGTGGGCTGGGTGCTGCCCGGTCCCCATTTTGATATACGTGTGCTTGGTGTTATATACGCCTTGGGTCTGCTAATTTCCTTTTATTTGGTTGTAAGGTATTTTGGGATGCGAACATGGTGGGCAAACGCCATTATGGTTTCTCTGCTTTTGTTTGTATTTGCCGATGTAGGGTATGTAGCTTATTTTAATTCGTTCTATGGCGAACCAATGACTTTTGTTAGTTTGATGCTTATGATTGCAATAGTATTGAAGCTATCACGTGCAGAAGAGACCAATTACCGATGGGCCATTTTGTTTATGGTCATTGCCATTTTGACGACTGGATCAAAGACACAAGCAGCGCCTGTTGCTGTTGCTTGTTTGCTTATCGCTTTCCGACTTTTCCGTTTGGGAGATTCGGTTAGAATTTTTGACGTCGACCAATGGAAGAAGACGATCAAGAGATGGACGATCGCCTTACTGGCTTTTTCGTTTATTTTCTATTTGGCGTCTCCTTCTTCAATAGATCGTATTAATCAATATCAGGCTGTTTTTTATGGGATTTTGAAAGATTCACCTACTCCCGAACACGATTTACGAAGTATGGGGATTAATCCGGAATTGGCTATAAATGCAGGGACTGATTTTTTCACGCCGTATGCACCGATTCCGCAGCAGGACCCGAAGTTTGACGAATTTTATGAGGAAATTGGTTTCAGTAAAATCATTGGCTTCTATCTCAAGCATCCGACACGATTCTGGAGCAAACTAGAGGCAGCGGCCGATCAAGGCTGGACCATTCGACCTTATTATTTAGGTAATTATGCAAAGTCTGAGGGAAAACCGAGCGGTGCGATCTCATCAACTTTTAGTACGTGGAGTGATTGGAAAAATAAATTTCATCCTGATGGCTTTGTTTGGATATTGTTACTTTATGGCTGTTATGGAATGGGACTTTTTTTGGAGTATCGACGGCCTCGTAAATCATCAGAGCTTCTGGTGCCGGACATATTTGCGGTAGTGGCCATAATTGGGGCGATTTCTTTCGCTGTCCCATTCATTGGGAGCGGTGAGGCCGACTTAGCGAAGCATTTATTTCTATTCACTGTCTGTCTAGATGTGATGCTGGTTAGCGGTGTTTTATGGCTATTGCGTCGATTTGCCCGTGGTTAGGTGGCACGTGATTGTCAGTACATAACACATGTCATAGCTTCACACGGTTCAATATGCTAAACTAGTCCATGGGGTTTGTGGCACAATAGAAAGTGCAGATAGGAATATTCTATAGGAAAGAATGATGAAAAGATGAGCGACCGTAACATGCCTATGGTTGGGGAAGAAAGTTCGGTTTACTTTATTTTCGGAGCTACTGGGGATTTAGCACGTCGAAAGTTATTTCCTGCTTTTTATAGCATGTGGCGGGAAGGCAAGTTAACTAAACATTTCGCGGTCGTTGGTTTGGCTCGTCGTTCTCGGACAGATGAGCAGTTTCGGAGCGATCTGTTTCAGTCTATTCAAGAGTTTTGTCGTTTTAAAGTTACAGAAGATGATGCAGAGTGGACGAGCTTTGCTGACCATTTTTCGTATATGTCTTTAGATATTCACGACGTAAACGGTTTTCAAGAACTAAATTATCTAGCCGAGGGGCTGGAGCAGAAATTCGAGATAAGCGGGAACCGGTTATTTTATTTGGCTTTGGCACCTGAACTGTTCGGCAGTGTGACTCATAACTTGCGAAACGGCGGGATGTTACAATCCACAGGCTGGCATCGTCTTGTTATCGAGAAACCATTCGGATATGATCAGCCTTCTGCACAGAAATTAAATGAAGAAATTCGCAAAGTGTTTAAGGAACATGAAATTTATCGAATAGACCATTATTTGGGCAAGGAAATGGTCCAAAATATTGAGGTTGTGCGGTTTGCCAACGCATTGTTTGAGCCGATGTGGAACAATAAACATATTGCCAATATCCAGATCACGTTAAGTGAGACGGTTGGTGTCGAGGAACGTGGTGGTTATTATGACCACTCCGGTGCGCTACGTGATATGGGGCAGAACCATATGCTTCAGATGGTTGCGATGATGGCGATGGAGCCACCAAGTCGGCAACACCCAGAGGATATTCGTGACGAGAAGGTAAAGGTCATGAAGTCACTCCGTCTTTATACAGACCGCGATGATGTCAATCGGAATGTAGTACGTGGGCAGTATGGGGAGGGAGCACTAAAGGGTAAGCCAGTTAGAGGATACCGCCAGGAAGATTCCGTGAATCCGGCGTCGAACACAGAGACTTATTTTGCCGCAAAGGTAATGGTCGATAATTTCCGCTGGGCGGGTGTGCCTTTTTATGTGCGTACGGGCAAGCGCTTGCCCGTCAAGACTACTGAAGTTGTCGTCGAATTCAAGAACGTTCCGAACAACGTATATTTGGCGAAGAAAAATACTTTGCAACCGAATTTGCTCGTATTTCGAGTTAACCCGTTAGAGGGTATATATATTAAAATCAATGCAAAAGCGCCTGGATCTGATTGGATGATTGTTCCGGTAGCTATGGATTTTTGCCAAAGCTGTAACATTGATTCGAATACGCCTGAAGCTTACGAAAGGCTGTTGTATGATGCAACCAAAGGGGATTCGACTTATTTTACACGTTGGGATGAAGTATCGCATGCTTGGAGCTTCATTGATCAGATTGCAAAGGCTTGGGCAGAAGGAGCGCAAGATCTGATCGAATACCCAGCGGGTTCATGGGGACCAGAGGCAGCGAATGAACTGCTGGCAAGGGACGGATTCCGCTGGTGGCCCGTCAATGGTCAAGCAGAGAGCGAAGTAGTGTGGATACCTAGTCAGGGAGGATGAAAAAGTGATGTTTACAATCATCGACATCTCGATGACAATTCAGGAAAGTATGCAGGTATGGAAAAACTACGACCATAAAAAGCCGGAGCTCCGAACGACGCAGAGCCATGCCGAGGGTAAACCGCATGAAACGCGACTCAGTATGGATGTACACTGTGGGACTCATTTAGATGCCCCCCTGCATATGATTGATGGTGGAGACACGATTGACACGATTCCGCTTGAGTCGACCATTGGACCTGCTAGGGTGATTGATTTGACGCATATTCGAGGGTCGATTACACGTGCCGATTTAGAACCTTTCGCGATTCAACGGGGAGAATGGCTGTTGTTCAAGACATCGAGTTCGTTATCAGAAGATTTTGATGTCGAGTTTCCTTTTCTTAGAACTGATGGCGCGCTCTATTTACAAGAAATTGGTGTAAAAGGTGTTGGTACGGATGCTCTTGGAATAGAGCGTGCGCAACCTGATTATTCGACTCATCGGACTTTAATGGGTGCAGGAATTCTCATTGTTGAGGGTTTGCGACTTAAGGACGTCGACCCTGGCAACTATTTTTTGGTCGTTGCTCCGCTGAAACTGATCGGAATCGACGCTGCACCCGCTAGAGCATTTTTACTTTCAACAACAGAGAGGGTTTAATTGCAAATGGTAGGTACGTTGATAGATGAATTACAGACTGAGGTAGAGAAGCGCCGTACGTTCGCGATTATCTCACATCCGGATGCTGGGAAGACGACGCTTACGGAGAAACTGCTTTTGTTCGGTGGCGCAATAAGGCTCGCCGGTTCGGTCAAGGCTCGTAAAGCAAGTCGGCATGCAACATCAGATTGGATGGAAATTGAGAAGCAACGGGGAATTTCCGTCACGTCGTCGGTTATGCAGTTTGACTATGAGGGGCATCGAATAAATATTTTGGATACTCCGGGTCACCAGGACTTCAGTGAAGACACGTATCGAACACTAACGGCAGCTGACAGTGCAGTTATGCTAATTGATGCAGCTAAGGGCGTGGAGGCACAGACGAAGAAGCTGTTTCAAGTGTGTCGGAAGCGAGGAATCCCGATTTTCACTTTTGTTAACAAAATGGACCGGGAGGCACGCAATCCTTTCGAATTGCTAGAAGAGCTTGAGAATTTGCTCGGTATTCGTTCTTACCCAATGAACTGGCCAATCGGTTCGGGCAAGGAATTTTGTGGCGTATTTGATCGGGGTAAAGTGCAGTTGGAGTTATTTCAACAAGAGGAAACAGGAAGTGTTGCTGTCCGTGAGGTGAGTGGATACGATGATCCGCTCATTAAGGAAATTGCCGGCGACTATTTGTATAGAAAGTTAGGCGAAGACATAGAGCTGTTAGACATCGCAGGAGATGAATTCGATCTAGATAAGGTGATGCGCGGTGAGTTAACGCCTGTGTTTTTCGGCAGCGGGATTAACAACTTTGGCGTTCAGACGTTTCTCGAGAACTTTCTTCAACTTGCACCGAAGCCGGAGCCGCGTGTAAGCACGGTCGGTGAAATTCAGCCGACGAATGAAAATTTTAGCGGTTACGTGTTTAAGATTCAAGCAAACATGAACCCAGCCCATCGAGATCGGATTGCGTTCCTTCGGATCGTATCCGGTAAGTTCGAGCGGGGAATGAGTGTGCGTCATGTGCGAGTCGGTAAGGAGATTAAGCTGGCTCAGCCGCAGCAGTTTTTGGCACAGGATCGCGATATTGTGGATACGGCATATCCGGGAGACATCATTGGACTGTTTGATCCGGGGATTTTCCGTATTGGAGATTCACTAAGCCAAAAAGGTGACCTCACGTTCGACGAATTGCCTACATTCTCGCCTGAGCTATTTAGTAAAGTTACGGTAAGGAATACGCTGAAATATAAGCAGTATCAGAAGGGCATCGAGCAGTTGACCGAAGAGGGAACCATTCAGGTTTTCAGGACGACGGGGTTTGATGATACGGTGCTTGGGGCGATCGGTCAACTCCAGTTCGAGGTGCTCGAGTACCGAATGAAGAATGAATACGGGGCAGACATTCTGTTGCAGAGAATGCCATATCAATTTGCACGATGGATCGTGAGCGAGGAGCCAATCGATTCAACGAAGTTTCGGATTAACTCTATTCTGGTCAAGGATCGGCATGAGAATCTAGTTGCTTTGTTTGAGAACGAATACGCTATGCGAACGGCCATGGAGAAAATGCCAAAGGCACAGTTCCTTGAAGTAGCACCGTAGCTCGAAATCCGAAGACCGAAGGGGACGCGTATTCGTTTCTTCATTTCTTTAATAATTAAGGTTGTTATAAATTTAGATACTTGGTTTAGGTGATTGCCTTTCCTTCGTGATAGCCTGCTTCATAGGATGTAATATTCCGATTGAACAGCAGGAAAGGATGGCCATCATGGCGCTTAGACATGTTACTAGCAAGTGGAAAAAGACAGCTGTTTTGCTACGATTTCAGCATCTTACGAAATATGTGCCTAAGACGGTCCGCATGACGAGGGACAGTCTAAAGTTAATGTTGCAGCAGTTCCAAATGGTGTATGCTAAACCGAATGTTGGGACGTTCGGGGGCGGGGTGATGAAGGTGCAGTCTCTAGGGGACGGGCGGTATCGCTACCAACTAGGTCTTACGCCCAAATCATTTGATTCCTACGACAAAATGTATTCTTCTATCGAACGTGCCATTCGTGGTCGCTATTATCTCGTGCAGAAGGGCATTCCGCTGCTGAAGCATAAGCACCGTCGGTTTGATATCCGTGTAATGGTTCAACGTAGTCCATTGAAGCAATGGGAAACGACAGGTTTAATCGGCCGAGCAGCGGCCAAGGGGAAAATTGTGACCAATTATCATAACGGCGGTACCCCGATGGCGGTAGAAACCTTGATGAGCGAACACATGTCCACGGAACGTAAACGGACATTTACCGACGATTTACGCAAAATGGGTGTCCAAGTCGCCAAGGCACTTTCCACCCAGTATCCCGGCATTCGTGAAATCGGAATTGATGTAGGGGTTGATGAGCAGTTTCATCCCTGGATTCTCGAAGTTAACACGCGGCCAGACCCGTATATATTTCGCCATCTCTCAGACAAATCAGTGGTGCGTAAAGTGTTACGATATGCACGCTCCTATGGACGCGTGAAATGACGGTGCCTCCGACGACAGTCGGAGGCTTTGTTGTGTGCAATTCACGCAAACAAATGCCGTTGACAAACAACTAGCCCAATGAGAAAATGTACGCGTGTACATCATTGCGTGACGGAGGAAAAATGAAATGGCTACTCGAAAAGAAGTGGCTCATTTAGCTGGTGTGTCGGAAGCTACTGTATCACGTGTTTTTAATCATGTGGAACCGCTGAGGGAAGAGACGCGACAACGGGTGCTAGATGCAGCTAATCAGCTTGATTACCATCCCAATGCAATTGCGAGTAGTTTTGCCCGCAGACAAAGCGGAAATTTAGGCGTTATCATGCCGTATGTGCCGAAGGTCCACATGTTTTCGACGTATTATTTCTCGGAGACGCTTAGCGGAATTGGGGAAGCGGTGCGCGAGCGAGGTTATGATTTGCTACTGATGATGCGTGAACCTGGTGATGTTTCGGGATATTTGAACCTGTTTCGATCACAGAAGGTTGATGCGTGTATTATTCTTGGAGCAGCAGATCTGCCTGGGCAACGGGACACGTTTCGAGAGATGGATCGCCAGCGGATGCCATTTTGCTTGGTGAATCAACATTTTGCAGGAGAACAGTTTTGCGAGGTTGATGCTAATCATGAGCAAGGTAGCTATGATGCTGTACGTCATCTTACGCAGAAGGGCTATCGTCGAATCGCTTTCTTAAACGGTTCGTTGCAGTATTCAAACAGTCGGGATCGACTGAATGGGTATTGGCGGGCTATACGTGAGGCGGGATTTGTGGCTGATGTGGAGCTTGTGCTGGAGGGGAATTACAGTCGAACAAGCGGATACATGACGGCGACTTCTGTCCAGGCGATGCTCGCAAAAGGCCTTGACGCAGTATTCTGCGCTAATGATCGGATGGCGATTGGGCTAATGCAAGGTTTAAGGGACTGCGGTATCGTTCCAGGTCAGGACTTGGCAATTGTCGGTTACGATGATTCCGACGCCGCGAAGGTGACGGATTTGTCGCTCACAACCGTACATGTTCCTTTTTACGAAATGGGTCATCTAGCGGCGAGCAAAATACTCGATCGAATTCGAACAGGTGATTCAGCACATCCATTCGTTGAGCAGTTACCCACTCGGTTAGTCGTCCGCAAGTCCTGCTCCAAGGGGTAGATATTCAACATACAACCACATAATCAGGAGGAGACGAAAATGAAGCAAATTAACGTCGGTATGGTCGGTTACAAATTTATGGGGAAGGCGCATAGTCATGCTTATCGCGATCTTCCAATGTTTTTTCCGAAAGCCTTGACACCTGTGATGAAACGAGTTTGTGGTCGCGACAAAGCGGGTGTGGAGCAAGCGGCTAAGCAATTTGGCTGGGAAAGCTATGTCACCGATTGGCGTGAGCTAGTGGCGGCACCTGATATTGATTTAATCGATATCAATGCACCAAGTGATGCGCATAAGGAAATTGCGCTTGCCGCTGCGAAGGCGGGGAAACATATTTTTTGCGAGAAGCCGCTTGCACTATCGTTGGCTGATGCTCGTGAAATGTTACAAGCTGCGGAGCAAGCTGGAATTACCCACATGGTCGGCTTCAATTATCGTTTCGCACCCGCTGTGCAGTTGGCAAAGAAGTTGGTTGAGGAAGGACGACTTGGGAAAATCCATCATTTTCGCGCATGGTTTCTGCAAGATTGGATCGTAGACCCTGATTTCCCGCTAGTGTGGCGGCTTCAGAAAGACATTGCAGGTTCGGGTTCACATGGTGACCTCGGGGCACACTTGATCGACCTCGCCCATTACCTAATTGGAGACATGGATGAAGTGATCGGTATGAGTGAGACGTTTGTGAAAGATCGACCGCTACCAACTACAATGACGGGTCTGAGTGCAAAAGGAAGCAAGGACGCACCGCGTGGTCCTGTAACCGTTGACGATGCGACGTTGTTCCTTACACGTTTCGCAAATGGCGCGCTTGGT
>JBILCE010000241.1:0-3371 GCA_044353305.1 Paenibacillus sp. | reverse complement strand
ATTCACACTTATTTACATAAGCTGGAATTGGAGAAGGTATGGGGAAGGAAAGAATCTTATCATAAGCATATTGTTAATAATTATTTGTGTTTCGTTTGTATTTGGCTTAGGTGTGGATAATGCAGGAACCGCAATCCGACATAGACAAAAGATATTACCAATATTTTTAGTATTGCTCGCAGTAATGTTTGATCAGAAGCAAAAATATATAAAAAACCTATAGGAAATGGCTGCGATATAACAAAAGTTAATTTTTCTTTCATCATTTATTAATCTGGAATTGAAGAATTAGTTTGTTAGGTAGAGGTCATTAAATTTTTATACATAATCAGTAGTCCTGGGTCTGATCGAGCAGGGAAATTAATCTAAGGAATAGTTCCTAATTTAAATGAAATATAAAATACAGATATTGATATTATATCTTAACAGACAAAAAACGTGTTTGACCGTATCCTTTGAGAAAAAGGCGTAAAAATATATTTATCTAAATTGAGAAATATACACAATCCAATCAATTTAGTCGAAATTTTTAAAGTTATAACTATAGGGAAATACAGCGTAGTTCAACCTAATTTGTTCCCAACTCAATTTTGGGTAGCGTTATCAAGATTTTTTATAAAGTAAAATAAAGTATATTACGACGGAACAAAACACACATATTAGAAGAAGGAATAAAAATTTACTTTTGTTTTAAGATAAGTTAATTTACTCTAAACATGATTACATTATGTGAATAATAGATAGAACGAAGAGTATCACTTAGAATGGATTAAGTGCAAAAGTGAAAGTCCTCATGCTTCCAAATTAAGTTAAGAATAAAAAGTGCACATCCCTTAAATGGATTAAAGAAAAAACTAATAGAAAGGTGTTCACCCATGGTGAACACCTTTAATGTTTCAATGATGAGCTCAAACAACAAATCGTCAAGTATTTTCAAAAGTAATCAAAATCCATAACGAATATCGCTCTAGAACTAAATATACCCTCGGCAAATCTGCATTAATGGTTATCCCAACAACCTAGAATTAATGATGAATTCCTAGTGTTTATCGTACGAATATTACAGGAAAAGCAATTCTAATTAGACGATGTCGAAGGTGCAGTTGCCATTGTAAAATAGACAGTAAACATCTTCAGCAAGCCAAGGGACTAAAGTGCCACTTGATCAAGCAGTATAGCCCTGAATACTCGGTGGTGAAGATTTGTTAAGTCAAGCAATACTTTCGGTTCAGATGCTATAAATGGTTAACAGCGAACCAGATAGGATGGAAAAGAAAAAAGGAAATACGAATCATGAACTTCTTTTGTGATATTTAATAACGTTACGAAAGCTCCGAAATTACACTTAGCTTTATAGCGAATGCTTCCGCACATTAGAGCATAACATAACAAAGTTTTTTTCTTGTCGTGAAATATGATCTTTTGTGTCAGGATACTCGATCGATGTTTTAAAGAAATAACCGACTTGAAACTTGATATACGCATAATTCAGAGTCTCGCTGTAGATAACAAGACTATAACGAAATTTACAGCTTCATCTAGTTCTTCTGAAATCGAAGAAGAATCGATGGTTTGAGTAAGTATCCCACACCTTCCAGTTTGCCATGCAAATTGCAATAAAACGACTCCACACTTGTTTACGATTGTCTAATCGGTTAACAGTAGTTCAATATCATAATTGCTTATTGACAGACAATTCACATGAAGAAATGAAGTAGATTTTTCGAACTTTTTTACCATGATTAAAGGAGAGTTACATGAAAAAAAGAATTGTAATTTTGAGGTCAAATCCTGTTAATCCTGACTCTAGAGTGGAAAAGGAAGCAAACTCATTGCTCAAAGCGGGCTATAGCGTACAAATAGTGGCTTGGGATAGAGAGAAAAAATACTCTTACGCTAAGAGTAATATTGAGGTATCTGATAGTTTAGCTGAGATAACAAGGTTCGGGATTCCTGCCACTTACGGTGATGGTATGAAGAATTTGAAAGCCTTCATCAAATTTCAAGTAAAGTTACTTACTTGGTTGCTAAGAAATAAACATAAATATGATTTAGTACATGCTTGTGATTTTGATACAGCTTTCATAGCTTTTATTTGCAAAATATTTACGAATAAAAAACTAGTGTTTGACATTTTTGATTATCTCTACACTGATATTGATGGAAATTATAGTTGCCTTAAAAGATTTATTGTTTATTTACAACACAAGATAATTAACAATGCAGAAGGAACAATTATTTGCTCCGAAGATAGAACTTATCAAATAAAAGGTTCTCATCCTAGAAAATTAACTGTGATTCACAATAGTCCTGAAATACCAAAAACAGAACTTACTAAAATTAGATTAGATGAACGTAAAATTAAAATAGCATATGTGGGGATATTACAAGATTCAAGATTTTTAATTGAATTATCGGAAGTTGTAAAACAAGATGATAGATTAGAATTGCATATTGGTGGATTTGGAAAGTATGAAGATTATTTTATCGAATGCTCTCAAAATTATAAGAACATAATTTTTTATGGTAAGTTGACATATGCTAATACCTTGATATTAGAGAATAGTTGTGATCTTATGACTGCCATCTATGATCCTAAAATTGGGAATCATATCTATGCTGCTCCTAATAAATTCTATGAAGGTTTGATGCTTGGGAAACCATTAATTATGGTAAAAGGCACAGGAATGTCAAGTGTAGTAGAAGATAATAATATTGGGGTTGTAATTGATTATACAATGAATAGTTTAAGCGAAGGTATTAACAAACTAATAGAAAATAAATCTAATTGGATCGATATGGAATATGTCATGAAAAAAATTTATGCTGAGAAATATAGTTGGAGTGAAATGGAATCAAGGCTATTACGATTCTACAATTCAATTTTTATGTTGAATAGTGATTCAAAGACACAAATAGTAAGGATAGATAAAATTTGAAATTATTAAGAAAAGAAACTAGACAGAATAAAATTGAAAGTCTTATTGCGCTGACTCTTGCTATACTTCCTGTCTTGACACCATATGCCATCATGTTCTCAATTTCTATCAATCTGTTTTTAATTATATTTGCAATTTTTTTATTGTTTTTAATTAGGGTCAATATTAATTTGAAGGAAGCTAAGGCGATTTGGTATTTGTGGTTTTCACATTTTATTCTTTCAATGTTAGCAGCTTTTAATACACTTTTTAATCTGTCACTTTTAAATTCCTTGCTCGTAGGTACAATAATTGCAATAGGTATTGCTTATATGTGGTCATATTGTAGCCTTGATAACTTTATTCGATTTGCAAATAATATTGGGCTGGTCGCTTCATTCTTTTTGTTTTTACAAGCTATCAGTTTGGCACTCGGGATCGATCCACCTTCGG
>JBILCE010000159.1:0-3389 GCA_044353305.1 Paenibacillus sp. | reverse complement strand
TTACCAAACCATTCGCACTTGCAATGGTCGGACAATCTGATCAAGCAATCCAAAGATATAGGAGGGATTAGAGTGATTCACCAAGTTCGAATTAAACGATTACCGGGAAGTGAAGATCTTGCACTCCCACAAAAAATGTCTGACCTTGCTAGTGGTTTTGATCTTCAAGCTGCTGTAAACGAGTCAATCACTCTTGAACCCGGATCAAGAGCCCTCGTGCCTACTGGCTTAGCGATTGCAATGCCTGCTCAGCTCGAAGCACAGATTCGACCAAGAAGTGGGCTGGCTTTTAAACATGGGATTACTGCACTAAACTCCCCTGGCACAATCGATGCTGATTATCGTGGAGAGATCAAAGTGCTGTTAATTAATCATGGAAAAGAAATATTTACCATCCAACGAGGCGAGCGGATTGCCCAACTTGTTTTCCAGATTGTTCCTGACATTGAGTGGGTAGAAACAGATAACCTATCCGACACTGAACGTGGGACTGGTGGATTCGGACACACCGGAGTATAGTGATAAAAACGAGAACACTTCATCTCATTCTGTAAAGAGTGATGATGAGGTGTTTTACTTTTTTATCGTTCAGTTAGGTAAAGCGTCACCCCTTTTAGGCGTAAGCATACTATGTCTTAGGTTAGCCTATTGCAAGCGAAGGCGGGGTAACATTTTATCGAAAGGGGTTAACAGTGATGCTAACCGGCAAACAGATTGCCATTATCGGCGGTGACGCTCGACATTTAGAAATCATCCATCATTTTGCTGAATTAGATGCCTCCATCCGATTATTTGGATATGAAAATCTACAGATTTCCACATCAGGTACGATGAAGAGCAAATTAGTACCAATCGCACTAAAGGATATAGATGTAGTTGTTTTACCTGTTGTAGGGACTGATGATGTTGGAGAAATCCAAACGTTTTTTTCTTCAGAAAAATTATTTTTGCATGAATCACATTTTAATGTACTCCCTAAACACGTCAGGATATTTACGGGCATGGCCAAACCATTTTTGAAAAATACATGCGAAAAGTTTAATCTTCGTCTAATCGAATGGTTTGATCGAGACGATGTAGCTATTTATAATTCGATTCCAACTGCTGAGGGAGCTGTCATGATGGCAATCCAGAGCACCGATTTCACCATTCATGGGTCCATTAGCATGGTACTAGGGCTGGGTAGAACAGGACTGACATTGGCCAGGACGCTTCAGGGTTTAGGTTCCCAAGTGAAAGTAGGGGTACGTCGTGCTGAGCAGTATGCGAGGGCTTGGGAGATGGGGTTTAAGCCATTTTATATCAAAGATTTAGCTGACCATGTGTTCGACCTTGACTTGCTTTTTAATACAATTCCGACTATGATAGTCACAGCCCATGTCATAGCCAATATTCCACAAAAGGCGCTAATTATCGACTTAGCCTCCCAACCGGGCGGTACGGATTTCCGTTTCGCTGAGAAGAGGGGCATTAAAGCGTTGCTAGCCCCCGGTTTACCAGGAATTGTTGCCCCCAAAACAGCAGGTCGGATTATCGCGCATACGCTCAGCGGACTGCTCCAAGACGACTTCGAAAATGGGAGGATAACGGGATGAATTGGGAAGGGCTTACCGTGGGATTTGCATTGACTGGTTCACATTGTACGTTAGAAGAGATTATGCCACAAATTCAGCGATTTATTGATAGTGGAGCTAAAGTTGTACCAATCGTATCCTCGACAGTAATGACGACGGACACCCGTTTTGGGACATCACAAAACTGGCAAAAACAGTTGAAAGATATCACAGGGAATGATATCATTTCTTCAATTGTTGATGCTGAACCATTAGGCCCGTCGAAGTTGCTAGATGTATTAGTGATTGCTCCTTGTACAGGTAACACGACAAGCAAACTTGCAAATGCGATGACTGAAAGTCCCGTTCTAATGGCAGCTAAAGCTCAGATGCGTAATGGACGGCCGCTTGTACTTGCAATTTCAACCAATGATGGTTTAGGTTTGAATGCAGCGAATATCGCTAAACTGCTCGTTACAAAGAATGTTTATTTTGTCCCTTATGGGCAAGATGCTCCACAAGCAAAACCAAATTCATTAGTTGCTAACATGAATCTTATAATGGATACATGTGAATGCGCTTTGCAAGGGAAGCAATATCAACCAATGATTATCGAACGATTTCGTGTCTAATGGCTATAAAGGGACGCCCTGCAATGACGCCGAACCATTCGGCGTCAGGAGCGTCTAATTTTATATAATGGTGAAGTAGTGGCTTATATTCATAATAAGGGGAGACTCACGTATGTCGAATCAAAAACGTTTTAATGTCGCTGTAGTCGGAGCAACTGGAGCCGTAGGTGAGCAAATGATCAAATTGCTGGACGAACGAAATTTTCCTTTAGACGAGCTAAGGCTTCTGTCTTCTGGTCGTTCAGCTGGTCAGAAGATAATGTTTAAGAACAAAGAGATTACCCTTCAAGAAGCAACACCGCAAAGTTTTGAAGGTGTTGATATCGCTTTTTTTAGTGCTGGAGGCGATGTAAGTAAGGCGCTTATTCCCCATGCTGTAAAATCTGGGGCGATCTGTATTGACAACACTAGTGCATTCCGTATGGACCCAGAAACTCCACTAGTTGTTCCAGAAGTGAACATTGATAAGATTAATGAACATAAGGGTGTTATCGCTAATCCAAACTGCTCTACAATCCAAATGGTTGCAGCCCTGAAACCGTTATATGACCGATATGGTATCTCTAAAATTATCGTTTCCACCTATCAAGCCGTTTCAGGTGCTGGTGCCCGTGCAATTGATGAGATGAAAAGTCAATCGCTCGCACTTTTGCAAGATGAGTCCATTGTACCTGACATATTACCGGTTTCTTCTTTACCGGTGAAACATCAAATCGCATTCAATGCTATTCCACAAATCGACAAATTTCTTGATAATGGTTTTACGAATGAAGAAATGAAGATGATCCGCGAAACGCAAAAAATAATGGGTGATGATTCCATTCAAGTAACAGCTACTTGCGTGCGAATTCCTGTTGTTTACGGTCATTCGGAGTCTGTTTATGTTGAATTAAAGCAGGATTATGATTTAGATGAAGTCAAAAAATTGATTGCAGATGCTCCAGGTATTGTGTTACAGGATGATTTAGAGGCTCAACAATATCCTCTTGCGACAGAAGCGGCTGGTAAATTAGAGACGTTCGTTGGTCGTGTTCGCCGTGACCTATATCATCCACGTGGTCTTAATATGTGGATTGTCTCGGATAACCTGCTTAAGGGTGCTGCGTGGAATGCCGTTCAAATCGGCGAATATATTGCCATTAAAGCCTAACGAACGCATGTTTTAGGAGGAATTATTGTGGATTTTGGTAGACTCGTAACGGCA
>JBILCE010000158.1:0-3408 GCA_044353305.1 Paenibacillus sp. | reverse complement strand
AAATCGATTTCCATAAAGGGGATTGGTTGTTAATCCCGCCTGGCATGAAACACAAAACAATAAATGGAAACGAATTGCATTTTACTTATATTTCACTTTTGTTCGACATTGACGATCTGGCTTTTCGTAAAGAGTTGAATTTACTGACTAATTTACTTGTTACCAGTCATGATGCTTCCTCTACCATGCTACCCTCATTGCTGAAGGAACTAGATACGCTAATTCATCAAAATCAGATTCATTTTCTTGATAAAGATGCTCAAAACAGGCCGCTCTCTATTTCGATTAAGCTCAGAATGCAAGCCTGCATCTTGTTGGTTGTCCAGAACGTGATCGATAAATTGCGTCATAAACCACTTGTCAATAAAAGGGATTGGGCAACACCGTATGAGATAGACTTGGCTTTTCAAATTGAAAATCTTATTATTCATGCAATCTGTGACCCACAACTGTCTGTCAACTCAATAGCGGACAAATTAGGAATAAGCCGTGTTCAATGTACTAGAGTTTTTAGCAAAATCTATGGAGCTTCCCCAAGACAATATATAAGTGAGCAAAGGCTTTTACTTGCAAAAGGACGATTGTTGAATTCAAATAAAACCATTGAGACGATTGCACAAGAAATCGGTTTTTCAAGTTTAAGCCATTTTAGCAGGCAGTTTAAAACATGGACGGGGGTGGCTCCACTTAAATATAGACCTAAGCATTTCATTACTTAAATGAAAAAATCCCCGCAGGCAACGGGGATCAGCATATTTCCTATATTCACAACAAGGGTAATATAGACTCCTATTTTACATGGAGTGGCGAGAATGATCGGTTTGGAAATTAACGGAATTTGCTCCCAGACTACCATTGATGGTGTCGGTGACCGAAGGGAAGTACCCCCAGATGAACTGAACGTTAGGGCCCGCAGTGTGATAATGCTTCGTCTCGCTAATGATTTGATACCCCATTACGTCCGGATGATCGCATACATACCCAATCAGCTTGCAAATGACGCTTTCTGCATAAAACAGATACGTCGGATGAGCAATGTCCATAATTTCACGAGCCCCTTAGAAGTAACAGCCAGAATATCGGATGCCCCTCGACCATTTAAGTAGAAATCGAATAGGTCGTGGGTGCCCCACGTCAATTTCGCAATACGAACAAGATTGATGCCAGCCTAATTCATCATGCGGTTGTCCTTATTTAATTGGTTGTAGGGCATATACTCGTCGTTATACGCCACCCCGAATTTAAGCACTTTCATTGCAACTTCCCTTTTCCCGCCTTAATCGGCAAGATTGTTCCGATACTGACTCGGCGTCATACCGGCGTATTTTTTAAATACCTGAAAAAAATATTTTTCGTCGTTGTAGCCGACGTTGTGTGCGATGTCGCTTAGCTTTATGCTCCGGTCGCTAAGCAGATCGAATGCCCTGTCGATGCGAATTTTATGCAAATATTCTAGGAAGCTCGTTTTCATTTCCTGCTTGAATAATAAGCTTAAATACCCCGGTGTGATAAACACTTCGCGGGAAACGGTTTCGCGGCTGATGTCCTTGTGAAAATTTTGATGAATATAATCAAGAACGGACTGAAATAATTTATTGGTGTTTTTCTTTACGTTAAACTCATCTGCGATGGTAAACAGGGTGTCAGATAGAATTTGTTGGATAAAGATCATACTCGAATGGCCCAGAATGGGAGCGAGCTGCGTCAAGTCCTGACCGAAAACCGCGGCCGTATTCAAGTTCTTCTCGATACAGAACCGGTACAATGCGAAGACAAGCGCAATTGTCGATTTCAAGACGTGCTCTTTGGAGCTACTCTCCGGTTTGAGCGCTTTATTAAACTCCGCAAGCCTAGCGAGTATTTCATCACGCCCACCGGTCATAACCGACTGCAGAATCGCCTTCTCCTGCAATAGAGGATACGAGGCTTGGGCCAGGTCATCATCTACCGATTCCGTATAATCAACGATTTTTTCCGAACCGATGTAATACCTGCTATTTAACACTTTCATTGCTTCCCGATAGGACGTTCCTAAATGGGATACGGAATCTTGATGGCTACCAATGCCGATGGATACTGAAAAATGGAGATATTGTTTTATGTTTCTTTGTATTGTTTCGGTATAATGGTATAATGCCTCGGTTCCAATCCACTCTTCCGAATTTAGAATCAGAACGACGTCATCCTGATGCTCGAACGCGGCACAGCGGAATATGGCCGATATTGTTTCTTCCGCAATGTTCTTCAAGCCATACTTGAACAATTCAACGTCTTCGTGGCTATACTTCTTTTGCATCGAATGAAAGTTATCGATTTGCAGAACCATGACTCCAAAGAACAGTTGGGGAAATTCCAGCCCGTTGATGCGCAGGTTGTAGAGCAGGCGATCATAGGGCGGGTTATCCGTTAAGACAAGCCGACTTAGCGTATTCTCCTTGAGCAAAGGGAAACTTTCCCTAAAGCCAGCTTTGAGCTGCTCCAACATTGTTTCTTGCTTCCGTTCTTCCTCGATAATGGTGATCAGCTTGAGTACAGTATCCAAAATTTCCTGAGTCCGGCTTGGTTTCAGAAGATATTCGCTGGCACCAATGGAAAAGGCCTTCTTCGCATAAGCAAATTCGTCGTATCCGCTCATAATAATGATTTTAATATGGGGATAGTAACAGGTTACCTGTTCTATTAAAGCGAGACCGTCCATCTCCGGCATTCTGATATCCGTCAGCAGGATATCGACGTGACGCTCTCGCAGTAGTTCAAGCGATTCGACACCGTCCCGGGCTTCCGCAACGATAGTAATACCGTGCTTACTCCAATCGATCAACGTACGAATACCAGTACGCGCTCGTTCTTCATCATCAACGACCATCATTTTGATCATGTCGATTGACCTTCTTTCGTATCAAGTATGGCAGGAATGACAAGCTCCACCGTTGTTCCTTGACCTGATTTGCTGTCATATTTCAACAAATACCTATCCTTGTAATAATGTTTAAGTCTGGCGTTTACATTCTGGGTGGCGTAGCCGCCCATATCTTGGGATGTGTGGATGTCGCTTTCCGGTCCATTGTCAAAAATACGCCGCATCGTTTCCTCATCCATCCCAGCCCCGTTGTCCTCGATGACGAATCGGAGTGATTCCCCCGTCAATGTGCCCGAAATGTTGACATAACCACCCCCGCGCTTTCTCTCGATGCCATGGATCAAGGCATTTTCCACAAAAGGCTGCAAAACCATTTTAAGTATGACATAGCCGCCGATTTGATTTGGAATATCGATTCGGTACTGTAGCCCATCTTTAAATCTCATTTTCTGCAAGGACAAATAAAGCTCCAGAAACTCCATTTCCTTCGCAACATTCGTAAAGATTTTGCCGTGATTCAGGCTTAAGCGAAACAGCCTTGATAAATT
>JBILCE010000157.1:0-3418 GCA_044353305.1 Paenibacillus sp. | reverse complement strand
ATTTTCGGCATGAGGGTACTGCTTCGATTGTATTGATTGACCTCTCCATAGCCGAACATGTTGCAGCGTTTCATGAGCTCGTTGATCAACTTGACGCATTTTTCATTGTCGCTTGTAAGATTGTCTCCGTCGGAGAAATGAAATGGATAAAGATTGTAGAGGGATGGAGGGTATCGGCTATCGATAATCTCGATGGCTCGTTGATAAGCAGACGAACAAATTGTGCCACCGCTCTCACCGCGATTAAAAAATTCGTCTTCCGACACTTCTTTTGCTTCCGTATGATGGGCAATAAATAGAATTTCAACCGTGTCATATTTCGTCCGTAGGAAGCGGGTCATCCAGAAGAAAAAACTGCGGGCCATGTATTTTTCAAAGGTTCCCATTGAACCCGACGTGTCCATCATCGCAAGAATAACAGCATTTGATCGGGGTTTACGGATGTCCTCCCAAGTTTTGAAACGCAAATCTTCGGGCGAAATATGATGAATTCCTGGATTGCCCTCGTTTGCGTTTCGCTTAAGGTTCTCGAGAATGGTTCGCTTCTTGTCGAGGTTGGACTGTATCCCTTTTTTACGAATATCTGTAAATATGACGTCGGACACGTCCATCTCATTTTTTGGCTTCTGCTGCAGATCAGGTAATTCCAGTTCCTCGAACAGCATGGTCTCCAATTCTTCGATTTGAACTTCCGTTTCATAGTAATCACTGCCTACTTGGTCGCCGGCACCAGCGCCTTTGCCAGCCCCTTTCTGCACAGATGGATCCATACCCAGTACATCACCGACTCGACTGTTTCCGTTACCTTGCCCAACATGCTTCGATTTACTGTAGTTATATCGAAATCGATGTTCCTCTAAATTCCGAATAGGAACCTTTACGACTTTTCGGCCGTCGGACAGAATTAAGCTTTCGTCCGTCACGAGATCCTGTAATTGGTCTCGAATGGCCTCCTTTACTTTTTGCTGGTGGCGAGTTTGATCCTGATACCCTTTACGATGCAGTGACCAGTCTTCTTTGGAAACAAGAAAGGAATGTTCCTGTTCATCCAACTTGTTTACACCTCCAGTAATGGAAATCGAAAAACGTTCCATCCGAAATCCGAATATTGGTTTGTTAAAGTGTATGATTATTTTCGCGGCGTAAAGACTCGAATATTTGTTTCTTCTTGCTAAACGAAGCAGAAAACTTTACAACACTGTTCATTCACATTGATCACTCGAAGGTAAATGTTGTGGGAACTGATCTGTTAATGGAATTCTTTTTGTTTGAGGTGGAAATGGAAAGGATGCTTAATCAAACACCCGTGGGAGGATTAGGGGAGAGCGTGGGGAGTCGTTGGTTTGGGAATGCCCATATTGGAAAACTAATGTGCGCGGATCATTACTCGGAAAGACCCGCGGCACATTAAGATCACCATTCGTTCAATCGACTTTGGAATCGATCGCTTATCAGACATTATTATGTCTTTACAGTTTAATAATTTGGCCAGTCGCTTGTGATTCGAAGGCGCCGAGAATGACGTTAAGCGCTCTGCGGCCTTCTTCGCCGGAAATGCGGGGAGGTTTGTTGTTGAGTAAGCATTCGACGAACTCGTCGATTACTCCGCTTACTGTTTGTTTCTCGTTGGTCGCCATGGCCCCCACTTTATACTTCTCAACAGTACCATCTGTCAATTCTACAATCACTTGATCGTTTGGATCAGTACCAATTTTCATCACGCCATTCTCACACCAGAGCACCGTACTGTTGTCACCACCACGGTATTGCGTCCAACTCGCAATGAGCGTACCAATCGCACCGCTACGCATGCGCAAGATGCAAGTTGCCGTATCATCAACGTCCGTTCCCTGCTTATGCAATGTCCCTACGAAGGCGCCGATTTCGGCCACTTCATCATCCAGCAACCAACGCATAAGGTCGGCTTTGTGGACGCCAAGATCTCCCATAGCCCCCAGGATGGCATCTTGTTTGCGGAAAAACCAGCTACCACGTCCATCCACACTCCAGCCTTCTGGACCTGGATGGCCGAAGGTGGTGCGGAATTGGATGACTTTTCCTAACCGGTCAGACTCGAGAATTTCTTTAGCCTTCACGTGAGGTGGCATAAGCCGTTGATTGTGACCTACCATCAAGAACACATTATTGCGCTCAGCTGCTGCAATCATAGCTAGCGCTTCTTCGTTTGAACTGGCCATTGGCTTCTCAACGAGTACATGTACACCGACATTCGCAGCAGCGATACTTATTTCCGCGTGGAATGCGTTCGAAGTACAAACGCTGACAGCATCCAATTTCTCGATTTTCAGCAATTCCTTGTAGTCGGTGTAAGCTTTTCCACCATACCTGGCTGCCATTTGCTCGGCGCGTCCTGGTGCCGGGTCAGCGAAAGCGACAAGTTCGACGTTAGCGTGGGCGGCATACTCGGGGATGTGGCGGTGTTGTGCAATTGCACCACAGCCAATAACAGCGACTTTGAATGTAGTCATCATAAACACGCTCCTTTAAGTGAGAATTATGAATCGATATAGTTCGATTTTAACCAACGGATGCTGGTTGCCACACTTTCCAATGGCGGATTTGTACAGTTGTCTTGTTCAATAACTAGCCATTTAACGCCGGCATCAGCAGATGCATGAATAACAGCAGGGAGATCGACAATGCCTTGACCGAGTTCCAGTGTTTGCATCCCATCATCACCCTTGCGAAAATCTTTTAGATGAAGGAGCGGAAGCCGACCTGTGTATTTATGAATGTAGCTTACTGGATCATGACCCGCATATTGAATCCAACAAACGTCCATCTCCACCTGCACATTGTCTGGGGAAGTCGATGAAAAAACAGCATCAAAAGCAAACTCCCCATCCACCTGAACGTTAAATTCAAACGCATGGTTGTGATAACCAAATTGTAAACCTTGTGACCGGACATGGATTCCGGCTTGCTCAAATTCAGAAATCACGTTCTTCCATCCAGTTGCCGTGGAACGTTCGCTTTCAACCACGAATGGACAAACCAAATATTGTCCGCCAATCGTCTGTAAATATTTGATTTGGCCTTCCAGGTCTTCACGAATCTCCTGTAACCCGACATGCGCGCCTATCGCTTTAAGTCCAATTTCATCGAGCAAAGCTCTTAGCTGCTCTGCCGGTCTCCCGAAATAACCTGCAAATTCAACGCCTTCATAGCCCATCGCCGCCACTTGACGAAGGGTGCCTTCCATATCCTGTGCCATGTCTTCGCGCAATGTATACAGCTGTAACCCAATTCCCATTGCTGGCATGCCCATATTCCTCCTCTAATTGAGTACTACACCAGCTAATTGTATAAAAGAGTAGCGTGAATTGAACATGATCAATATAATGAGAACATAATCAATCCTGCTAAAATGAGGGGTCATCTGGTATGCTTCCATCAG
>JBILCE010000156.1:0-3422 GCA_044353305.1 Paenibacillus sp. | reverse complement strand
ATCGCCCATACGAACGAATCTGAATATAAAGCGTTCATTGCCAACAAGAAGAACGAAGCGCTTCAATCACGAATGATCGTCATGCCGATTCCTTATAACTTACGAGTATCCGATGAAGAAAAAATTTACGCCAAGCTTATCCAGCAAAGTGATATGAACCACATCCATATAGCCCCTCATACATTAAGGTCTGCGGCTATTTTTACAATCCTCACACGACTGAAGGAAACAAAGAAGCAAGGCATGGATCTTGTGAAAAAGATGCGACTGTATGACGGCGAAGCGATAGAGGGGTTCAAAGACGCAGACTTAAAAGAGATGCAACATGAATTTCTCGACGAAGGAATGTCAGGGATCGACCCGCGTTATGTTATCAACCGAATCTCTAGTGCACTTATTCGGCAACAGATTCCGTGTATCAACGCTCTTGACGTGCTACGCGCGCTCAAAGATGGGCTAGACCAGCATCCCTCCATTACCCGGGAAGAGCGTGAGCGGTATCTAAATTTCATCTCTGTGGCCCGGAAAGAATACGATGATTTAGCCAAAAAGGAAATCCAAAAGGCATTTGTCTACTCATATGAGGAATCAGCAAGAACGCTGTTTGAGAACTATCTCGATAATATTGAGGCTTATTGTAATGGGGGGAGGCTAAAGGATCCCCTAACTGATGAATCCATCGAACCGGATGAGAGATTGATGCGTTCCATCGAAGAGCAGATTGGGATAAGCGAAAATGCAAAGAAAGCGTTTCGTGAGGAGATTTTGATCCGGATATCTTCTTATTCGCGTAAAGGTCGTAAGTTTGATTATAGCGCCCATGAACGTTTGCGTGAGGCAATTGAGAAGAAGCTGTTTGCCGACTTGAAGGACATTGTGAAGATTACAACATCGACGAAGACACCTGATGAGATCCAATTGAAAAGAATCAATGAAGTAAGCAAACGGTTAATCGATGAGCATGGGTATTGCCCCGTCTGTGCAAATGAGTTGTTGCGCTATGTAGGTAGTTTATTGAATCGTTAGTTTCCACTTATGCCCTGTCCTGGATCGTCCATTGGCGACTTGGTCGGGGCTTTTTTATGGAATGATAGTGCTATCCGTTTGGTCGTTTGTTGTTATTTTTTTGAACGTATATAATAAGGATGGATCGAATGAATGCAGTTGTTGCTATCATCCGACGTCATTTAAGGAAATGACATTTCAACAGAGAGTAGGAGAGACAGCGTGAAAAATGTATCTAGAACCAAGGTCGTTATTGTGGTGGCTTTTGTGTTATTTATTGCTTATGTGATTTGGAATTATCGCGATGAGTATGAGAAGACATATGTGTTTAGGGAAATTCCGGATGCTGAGGTCGCTACATACATTCCCGCTTCCATGCAGCCAAAAGCAGCAATAGGAAAAACGTTATATAAACTAACTTCGCGCGAAGGGGACACCTATTCCCATCGATACATCTTATGGGCACGCCAAAGTAGTGATGAATTTAGTTACCAGAAGGCACAATTGAAAACAACCGTCGATGGATTGACGATCAACGTCAAGTCAATTACCGCCACCAAGCAAAGCGAGATAAAGACAGACCTGGTCCTCTTGATCGAATCGAACATAGAGATTGAGCCGATTCTTGTCTATACCGACAATAAACGTTCCCAGGTAAACGTGATCGAGTTAAAGTAGAGTAAACGAAAAAAGGGACCGAGAGCTAGTCATGGGACTGACCCTTGTTTTTGATCCTTTTATCAAAAGCGAGGATCAATCCATAATGTTTAATCCACATTACAATGGACTCTTTGCTTACTGTATATCGTGTGGAATATATCAACAGTATCTCTTTCGTCAATAGAGGTTCTAAAAATTTATAACAACTGTATTGACTTTCGTGATCCGAATGTAAAATAAGTTCCTGTCTCCAACGTGTTACTGGGGCTTGAAACCAAACGATGCTAAGCAACTAAATACTTTCTTAATTTACTATAACAGGCTGCGGGAACATCAATTTGAGCATATCAAGGATTCTGGATCGGTCGTCATCGCTAAGTGTTTGCAGATTCAATTTCGAAAACTTTAGTTTAACGAAATCCTCAATGCTCCAATTGTACAGAATGTCTAATCCAATAACCTCAAGAGTAGATTCTACTACAGACTTAACTAATAAATTTCTCTGCATTAGAGTTTCACTAAAGTCATATGTGTTAATGAAATTCCTGAGTGCGTCAAAAGTTTCAATTATTGTTTCGTTGTAATCTAGGCAAAGCTCACTATTAATGAAGTCTAGTATACTTCGACCATGGTAGTTCCCAATTTGGAACAATTCATTTTTTTTATTTCCCTGATAGTAATCAATCAATTGCTCGAGCAATAACATCTTAGAGTGTGTATTGGAATTCGGAAAACTTTGAGAAAAGTGTCTTTTTACTATGTTGCGATTTAATTGATTGACTTCGTAAATTTCTTCGTCAATATAGGCGGCTTCAAGCAATAAATCAAAATAGGGGACTCCAAGCTCGTCTGAAAAAGACTTAATTAGATGAGGTGAGGGGATCCCTTTTTTCCCATTTTCAATTTGCGAAATGTATGAATGTGTAATGCCAACGCGTCTTCCAAGCTCGTGAAGTGTGATGTTTTGTTCTTTCCTTAATTTCTTCAAATATTGACCAAATTTTTTGAAAAAGTAATGTGTAGCCATTCAAATTTTTAGGAGAAAAGGGCTAACAGTGAAGAAGAAATATCTATTACAACGTGATTATAGAGATGTATTCCGTGCATTCTTACTCAAGGACGCCCAGATCGTTGGGGAATGGGACATGCCTTTTGTGAGGGCATCGGAACGTGTGCCTAATCAGCTGGTTTCTTTTGATAAATTCAAGGTCGGAAGTGATCGTGATAAGTGGGTTCACTTTTACATTCATGATTGCCAGTTTGAGCGAGTATGGAATCGGCCTCAGCATTATTTGGAAAAATTAAAACACTGCCAAGGCGTGATATCGACCGACTTTAGTCTGTACACAAACATGCCTTTGGCACAACAATTGTGGAACACATATCGTAACCGTACGCTTGCTAATTGGTTTCAAAGGAATGGCATTGAAGTCATTCCAAATGTCCGCTGGGGAGACGAAAAAAGTTACACCTTTTGTTTCGATGGAATTGAACCGGGTAAGACAGTCGCCATTGGAACACACGGGTGTATCAAAAAAAAGCAGGACAAGCTGGAATTTCAAAGAGGTTTAGAAGCGATGTTGGAACGTTTGTATCCCGAAACCATTATTGTTTATGGCAACGCGCCAGAGAAACTATTCCACTCATGTATTCAAAGTGGAATTAGTTTGGTTCGATTTGACAGCTTATTTCATATGAGCAGGCAGAGGGATGGTGGGTGATGAGCGGTGGAAAAAGCGATTTATTTGGTAATAGAG
>JBILCE010000155.1:0-3465 GCA_044353305.1 Paenibacillus sp. | reverse complement strand
TTCGACCGAAGGTAACTTCCGAACGATCGCCTTACGTTTGATCATACGTTGGACCCCAAGAGCAAGTGCAATCGTGACAATTGCAGGCAATCCTTCAGGGATTGCTGCAACGGCGAGGCTAACTCCTGCTAGGAACATGGCGTAGGACTGCTGACCATGCATAATACCAGCAACCACCACAAGGATCGTAAGACCTATCGCGACCATAATCAGCATTTTACCAAGTTGCTCAAGCCGATGTTGAAGCGGAGTTTCGAGTTGCTCGGCCGATTGGATCAAATTTGCAATTTTGCCCATTTCGGTATCCATTCCTGTTCGAATGACGGTCCCCCGAGCGTGGCCTCTCGTCACCATTGTCCCCATAAATCCAAGGTTACGCTGATCCCCTAACGGAACATGTCCGCTTTCCAACTTGTCTATATGCTTGGCAACAGGCACAGACTCGCCAGTAAGGGCCGACTCTTCGACATAAACATTAACTGTTTCCAGGAAACGAATGTCAGCCGGCACCCGATCTCCACTTTCAAGTTTAACAATATCTCCCGGAACCAATTCTTTAGCCGGTATCTGTTGCCATATCCCATCGCGGATGACCTTCGCGTTCGGTGCCGATAATTCTTTTAATGCCCTTAACGATCGTTCCGCACGAAATTCCTGTACGAAACCAAGTATGCCATTCATAATGATAATCGCGATAATCGTAATGGCATCCAAATATTCACCGAGTAAGCCGGAAACAAGTGTCGCACCCATTAAAACGAGAACCATGAAATCTCTAAACTGATTGAGGAACAAAGTCAACGGGGAAATGGATTTCCCTTCGGTTAGCTCATTTGGTCCATGCTCGCTTGCTCTTCGTACCACCTCATCTCGTCCAAGACCTGTGATCGGATAGGTTTCTAGCTGTTGCACGGTCTCCTCCGTACTAACAGCGTACCACTCTCTCTCGCTCATATGTCGTTTCCCTCCTAATGTCCCATAGCTTGGCTATATGAGATATATGTATTCGGAAGGACAAAGCTCTATGCTAGCTCCAAGCGAGGTGCAAATCATATGATAACAACTCATGCACTTAATTTTTTTTAGAAAATATGGCATGATAGGAAGCGATCCTATTTTTTGAAGAAATGAGAGGAACAAACCTATGGCATTAGACGGTATCGTCATTCGCGCGGTCGTGCAAGAATTGCAGGCCTTTGTAGGAGGACGTATTCATAAAATTCATCAACCCTCAGAACATGACTTATTGATACAAATTCGGGCCCAAGGCCAGACACATAAGCTATTATTATCTGCAAATCCTACTTATCCAAGGGTTCATTTAACCGATGAATCGTTCATCAATCCAACGGATGCGCCAATGTTCTGTATGCTTATGCGGAAACACTGTGAAGGTGGTTTATTGGAGTCTATTGAACAGGACGGTTTAGAGCGCATCATTCGGTTCCAAATGAAGCAACGAGACGAGTTGGGCGACGTTAGTAGCAAAACCATTGTGGTCGAATTGATGGGGCGACATAGTAATATTATTTTGTTAGATTCCACGAGCAATACCATTTTGGATGGCATTCATCATGTGACGCCTGCGATTAGTTCCTATCGCATTGTCATGCCAGGTACTGCTTATACCCGTCCACCAGAGCAAGGTAAGCAGCATCCACTTCTTATTGACAAGTCCCATTTTCTCGCCTTGTTTCATACGGATAGTGAGTCGCATTCAAGTCTCGCATCCGTTCTTGTTGCCCAGTTGTCAGGTATTAGTCCGCTAGTGGCAACTGAAATTGTTCATCGCGCCGGAGGAGATACAGTACATCCCACACAGCTTTTTGATGCTTTTGAACAAGTGATGCAATTAATCCGAACCCATCGTTATGATCCAAATCAGGTCGAACAGTTACACAATGGAAAGTCTGCCTTCTCAGTCATCCCTCTTACCCATCTTACCGGTATAACGAAGCGGTATACGTCGCCTAGCTTATTATTAACAGCTTATTACGCGGAAAAAGCATTGCGTGATACGGTTCGACAACGGACTACTGACCTACAACGTTTCCTGCAAAATGAGATCGCCAAAAACAAAAAAAAGCTGGAGAAACTTTCAGATACACTAGTGGATGCGCGCCAAGCAGATAAATTTCGCGTACTGGGCGAGTTGCTAACAGCCTCTCTCCATCTCAGCCGCAGAGGCGATAAATCAATTAATGTCATTAACTATTATGAAGAGGATCAGCCCACGATCACAATCGAGCTAGATCCATTGCAGAGTCCTGCTGAGAACGCCCAACGATATTTCAAAAAATACAACAAGGCTAAAAGCAGTCTGATTATCGTGGAACAACAAATCAGCGAGACCCAATCCGACAACCGCTACTTCGAAACGGTGCTTCAGCAGTTGCAAGACGCAAATCTTGCTGACATTGAAGAAATTCGTGAGGAATTAATCGATCAAGGCTTTATTCGCTTTCGAGGAAAAAAGGGTGTTAAGAAAAAGAAACCAACCAATCCTGTACTAACAGGTTATGTCTCTAGTGAGGGCGTCCCTATCCTTGTTGGGAAAAACAATACGCAAAACGAATATTTAACATGTCGCCTTGCAGCCGCCAACGATACTTGGTTACACACCAAAGACATTCCAGGTTCCCATGTTGTTATTCGTGGTGCGTCCTTCGGGCAGGCGACACTTCTAGAAGCAGCACAACTTGCCGGCTATTTTAGCCAAGCGAAGTCATCGAGTTCAGTCCCAGTGGACTACACGTTAATTAGGCATGTGAAAAAACCAAACGGCGCGAAACCAGGCTATGTCATTTACGACCATCAACGCACCTTATTTGTCACCCCAAACGAACAGATCATCCACACGTTACAACCGCTCGCCAAAGCATAAGATGAAACAAAAAAACCGGGCATTCGCTAATGGGGTCATCCTCGACACCCACCATGCTTATACCCGGTTTTTGTTTATTTCCACCCATCAACCAATTTACGTAAATATACCTCAAGTTGTGGTCGCAACTCTTTTCGTTGCAGTGCAAATTCGATTGTCGCTTCGATATAGCCGAGTTTATCGCCCGTATCATATCGTTTGCCTGGCTGAGGGAATGCAACCATTTGCTTGGTGGCATTCAGCACGCGAAGCGCATCTGTCAATTGAATCTCTCCGCCTCTCCCCGGCTTGCACGTTTCTAGAATTGGGAAAATATCAGGCTCTATGATATAACGACCAATGACAGCAAGATTAGAAGGCGCCGTTCCTATATCTGGTTTTTCAACCAAATCTTGAATATAGGTCATCCCGTTATGCTGCGATGCAGGTGAAATAATGCCGTATTTATTCGTTTCATCCCAGGGTACCTCTTGAACCGCAATGATGGACGACCCCATTTGTTCGTAAAGGTTCATCATTTGACCGAGACAAGGAGGATCACTGTCAATAATATCGTCGCCCAGTAATAAAGCGAATGGCTC
>JBILCE010000015.1:0-9223 GCA_044353305.1 Paenibacillus sp. | reverse complement strand
AAAGGGACTGTGGAGGAAATCGGGTTACGTGTGACGCGAATTCGCAGTTGGACAGGGGAAGAGTATATTATTCCAAATGGGACAATATCGCAAGTAACTAATTTCTCAATTCATAATGCAATAGCAGTCGTGGATATTCCGGTAGCAGCAGACCAAGATATTGATAGGATAACCACAATTATTAAAGAGACTGCTAATCAAATAGCCGAACAATCAACCGACATTGTCAAGGCCCCTCAAGTGTTAGGTGTGCAGGAATTTGGTCAAACCGAGGTAGTACTCAGGTTAACGGCAGAGTGTTTGCCCAATAAAGCAGCAGGGGTGACTCGATTGTTGAAAGCAGAGGTAAAGAAAGCGCTGGAACAATTTAAAGACAGCTCACGAGAGGCGAATAGCAATGGAGCGTAAACAATTTCAACTGGGTGATGTTGTATCAATGAAAAAAGCACATCCGTGCGGGGCGAATGAGATGGAGATTATCCGCATGGGAATGGATATTCGTGTCCGTTGCGTTGGTTGTAAACACAGTGTATTGATTCCTCGTGTCAAATTTGAAAGTAGAATGAAAAAAGTACTTCGCTCTAATCCCGATGCGGCAAGCTACTTTGATCGCTATCAATTAGAGGACTAGTGTTAAGAACAACGGTAGGATTTTTTTTGCAACTTGCATGCTATTCACAATCTGTGTTACAATCGGTTTTGTCCTCAAAAGGGATAAGGGCCAAATACGGAGAGGTACCCAAGAGGCCCAAGGGGGCTGACTCGAAATCAGCTAGGCGTCGCAAGGCGTGCGTGGGTTCGAATCCCACCCTCTCCGCCATTATGAAAGAATAAAACCTTCAGGTATCCTGAAGGTTTTTATGATTCTTCTTGGCGTTTACGACGAGAGGCTAGTACAAATCGATCAACGACATATCCCATGATCGTCCATGACAAGATTGTCACGAAATAAACAGCGAATAGATTAAATGTTCGGATATCACCGAAGATAGGCATAAACCAGAGTGGGACACTAAATGAAAATAACAACATATTTTTCGGATCATAACCAAAGAAATGAAGGAAACACAAGATGAATCCGATTAAAGTAAAAACTGCCGCAACTCGATACTTATGCATCGGTCCACCATCCTTCTAATAATCACCGGTGATTTTTTTTCGTCCATTTCCGGTTATGATTACTTGTGTTTGGGAAAATTCCGTGTTTTTTAAGCGTCACCGTCTCCGGATCATTAATACCCATATGAAAATCATTCTCTCCAATTTCCACATATTCACCAGCAGCAGGCACTTGCTCACCAGGCCGAAATTCTGTCCGTTCACCCATTATAATCACCTCCTACGGTAGTATGGTTGCAAGCAGCATGGTTCATGTACAATCAGGTTTACCAAAAGCAGGACAAACCTTTGCTTGTAATCAGTAAGGCGTTTTGCTATAGTATGATTGTGCGAGTTTTCAGTAGAAATTCGCTCCTTGCCCCTAACGGGGCCGTTTAGTCCAAAAGGAGGTGAAAAAACCATGCGCAATTACGAAGTGATGTTCATCCTTCGTCCAGAAACCGAGCAAGAAGCGGTTCAAGCGGCAGTCGAGAAATTCCATAACATCATCAACGCCGGCGGTGAAGTGGTAAAGTCGGACCTGATCGGGAAGAAACGACTTGCGTATGAGATCAACAAGATCCGCGAAGGCATCTATGTGCTGGTCCATTTCAACGCGAAAGCGGAAACGGTAGCGGAATTGGAACGGGTATTAAAGATTACTGATGAAGTAATCCGTTACCTGATCATCAAGAAAGAAGTCGCTTAAATCTCGAATCGATGATTGAGATGGGTTTACCCAGTTGTGGAGGGGATCGTATTGTTAAACCGCGTCATATTGATCGGTCGCTTAACCAAGGACCCTGAACTTCGTTATACGCCGTCAGGTGTCGCCATTACGACATTCACCATAGCTGTTGACCGTCCTTTTTCAGGTCAACAAGAGAAGCGTGAAGCGGATTTCATCCCGATCGTAACATGGCGTCAACTAGCTGAAACCTGTGCGAATTATCTTCGCAAAGGAAAGCTGACCGCCGTCGAAGGACGCATTCAAGTGCGGAACTATGACAATAACGAAGGTCGACGTGTCTATGTAACAGAAATTGTTGCCGACAACGTCCGTTTCTTGGAATCATCAAACTCTGGTGGCCGTGAAGGGATGGCCAGTGGATCGGCAGTAGCCGGTGGTGCTGGAAATCGCAATAACGGAAGTGGCGGACAGCGAGACAATCATGACCCATTTGCAGATGACGGGAAACCGATCGATATATCGGACGACGATTTACCATTTTAACCGAAAGGAATGAAAATGATGAACCGACCTGACCGTCAGTCGAGTGAAGATCGCGGAGACCGTAAGTTTTCTCGCGGAAAAGGCCGTAACAAGCGCCGTAAAGTGTGCTTCTTCACCGCTAACAAAGTCACTCACATCGATTACAAAGATGTAGACATGCTTCGCAAATTCATCAGCGAACGTGGCAAAATTTTGCCTCGCCGCGTTACTGGCACTTCTGCTAAGTACCAACGCATGCTGACGATTGCAATCAAGCGCTCGCGTCAAATCGCATTACTTCCATACACAACGGAATAAAATGAGATCTAAAAGAGCAGCAGGTTTTCCTGTTGCTCTTTTTTACGTATTGTTTGTGGAGCTACAAAGGCTAAGGTTGATTACTCACAGCATGATTTGATTTTGTGCTATAATCAAGTCATTGCAAATGTTTAATTTTCGGGAGGGCGTGACTGATTTCGTGAATCAAAAAAACTGGTATCCGGCTATATGGGCGATCATATACGTTGTACTTCTTTTGGTATCATTGACCGTTCCTGTAGTTAATATCATTACTATTCATCTATTGATTGTACCGCTAGTCGTGTTAAGTATACGATTGACGAAATTGAGGTTCATACTGACTATTGCCATCTTAGTTGCTGTCATGTGGGGGGCATTGGGATCAATTGGACTAGCTTTAGTCATCATAACACTGTTTTTACTTCCTACGGCTATAGTGCTTTCAATAATGTATAAAAGTAATGCATCAGCGCAAAAAGTAATCATCGCGGGATTTCTTACACTACTTGGGCAGATGTTGTTTCTCTTGGTGGTCTTTTATGCAATAGGATTGAATCCGATCAACCAGTTCCAATCTTATGTGCAGGAAACTGCTAATAACATCAAACCCATAACGGGCATAAATATAGATAGTAGTTATATTGATAGGGCGATTCCTATCGTAATTCAAATGATCCCATTATTTATGATTTCAATAGCGCTGATTTACGTGCTTATAACACATGGGGTAGCAAGAAGAGTGCTTAATCGGTCTGGTATCGTGGTGGAAGCTCTACCTCCCTTGCGTGAATGGCGATTGCCTAAATCAATGCTTGGATATTATATCCTAGCAGTCGCTCTCGACTTGTTTATTAATATTGAAGCCGACTCCATTTTGGCGACATTAGCAATAAATTTAATGCCGATCATGACAGTCGTCTTTACAATACAAGCTTTCTCCTTCTTCCAATATGTAATTCATGTCAAGCAGTGGAAAAGATGGTTGTCGATTATCCCGTTAGTTTTTATGATTTTGATATTCCCACTTGTTACTTTGATTAGTTGGATCGGAATTCTTGATACGGTGTTTCCGATGCGCGAACGTATAGCGAAAAGTGTGGAATAAGGAGAGCGAGCTAATCGATGCCGAAGTTTTTGTTTAATCGCTGGCACGGCTTACATATGATTTGGATGTTTGTGCTGACACTAGCACTTTCTGTTGGCCTGTTCATTTACACTTTCTGGCTCGGGCTCGGAGCGCTATTGTTGTGTGGTTTACTGGCTATTTACACAATAAAAGCAGAAAGGGCATTCCGCAGGGAGCTTAATAAATACATCGGAACCTTATCATACCGAGTGAAGAAGGTTAATCAACATATTCTTCAGGAATTACCAACAGGCATTGTTTTGTACGATGAAAAAAAAGTCATTTTGTGGCACAATCCTTTAATCGGGAGACTTGCGGAACGTCAATCCGTGATAGGGCAGTCATTAGCAGATATTTTTCCAGCGTTAAAAAACAAAAAAGAAAACAAGGTCGAATTCAAGATTGGTAAACATATCTATCAAGCACAGTTTAAACCAGAAGAGGGGATTGTATTTTTTCATGATATCACTAGTCATGCAGACTTGATCCGTCGATATCAAGAAGAAAAGACCGCAATGGGTGCCGTCTTGCTAGATAATCTAGATGAAGCTACCCAGGGGATGGATGACCAAACACGAAGTATAATGTTGGCCAAGATTACTGGGATTATTAATGCATGGGCACAAAAATTCGGGATTTATTTACGACGCACCGCAACGGACCGTTACATTATACTAATGGACCAAAAGGGGCTTTCGAAGTTAGAGGCTTCGCGATTTGAAATATTAGATGAAGTGCGGGAACTAACAGCGGAGTGTAAAGTTCCTCTCACGTTAAGCATTGGGATTGCATCTGGAGTAGATACGTTCGTTGAGTTGGGACAAATGGTCCAAGTAAGTTTAGACATTGCGCTCGGTCGTGGTGGGGATCAAGTGGCGGTGAAAGTCGGGCAACGGTTATCATTTTATGGTGGAAAATCTAACGCTGTAGAAAAAAGAACTCGTGTACGGGCCCGCGTCGTCTCCCACGCGCTAAGAGATTTGATGAAGGAAAGCGATAAAGTCATTATTATGGGCCACAAAATTCCCGACATGGATGCCATTGGTGCCGCCATCGGTGTGCTAAAAGCCGCCCAAATGATCCAGAAAGAAGCTTATATTGTGCTCGAGGGAGTTAATCCGTCGATTCAGAAGCTGATGGGGATTATTATGGAGGATGAACGGCTATATCGCTGGTTTATCCCAACCGAACAAGCACTTCAGCTTGTTACATCACGGACACTACTTGTTGTGGTGGATACGCATAAGGCATCGCTTGTGGCTGAGCCGAAACTGCTGAATCAAAGTCAGCGTCTAGTAGTTGTTGACCACCATCGCAGAGGAGAAGAGTTCTTAAGTGATGCGTTACTGATTTATATGGAACCATATGCCTCTTCTACTTGTGAACTAGTGACGGAGCTTTTGCAATATTTTCACGATCGGATGCAACTTGGGGTATTGGAAGCGACATCGATGCTTGCTGGAATAACCGTCGATACAAAAAACTTTAGTATGCGTACAGGCTCAAGGACATTTGAGGCGGCCTCTTACTTACGGCGCAACGGAGCTGATCCTGGCATCATACAGAAGTTGCTGAAGGAAGACCTTGCTGCATATATACAGAAAGCTGATATTTTGAAGCACGCGATTATGATGTACGATCGCATTGCTATAGCTGTAGCTCCTGCAGGACAGAAGTATTCGCAGTTGCTGATTGCACAGGTAGCTGATACATTGTTGAATATGACTGGCGTACAGGCATCATTCGTTGTCAGTGAGCGGAACGACGGGAAGATTGGAATTAGTGCTAGGTCGCTTGGTCAAATGAATGTACAGTTGGTGATGGAGCGTTTGGGTGGCGGCGGTCACTTAACCAACGCGGCTGTGCAATTAGAAGGTTCGTTGCAGGCGGCGGCTGATCAGTTGAAGGCAACGTTAGACGAGATGAAGTCGGAGGAGGGGCTTTTTGAATGAAAGTGATTTTTTTGAAAGATGTTAAAGGGCAAGGGAAAAAAGGTGAAATTAAGGAAGTATCGGAAGGATATGCGACGAACTTTCTTTTTAAACAAGGGGTGGCGGCACCTGCTTCTGACTCGAATGTGAAAGTACTAGATAATCAAAAAAAGTCTGAGCTGAAGAAAAAAGAGAACGAAAAACAACAAGCTCAGCAGCTAGCAGACCGACTGAAAGAGATATCCTTGACCATCCGGAGCAAAGCCGGAGAAGGCGGACGATTGTTCGGATCGATTACGACTAAACATATCGCTGAAGAATTAGAGAAACAGCATCGTATTATGATAGATAAGCGAAAAATGTTGCGAGAAGAGCCAATTCGAACTTTGGGTGGGGTTCATATTCCAATTAAACTGTACCCGGACGTGACGGCAACTCTCCAGGTCCAGATCGTGGAGGAAAAATAAGCGATGAACGGAGACTTGATGCTTGACCGGGTACCACCGCAAAATTTGGAAGCCGAGCAAGCGGTGCTAGGCGCTATACTTCTTGATGGAGAAGCACTTATCACAGCGATGGAACGCATCCAAACAGAGGACTTCTATCGAACTGCACATCAATATATTTATCAAAGCATTACGGAGATTGCCGAGGCCAACGAACCGGTTGACTTGATTACGCTAACGGCAAAGCTTCAAGATAAGCGACAGCTTGAGGAAATCGGTGGCGTCACCTATTTATCGGAGCTTGCAAATGCGGTTCCGACAGCAGCGAATGTGGATTATTACGCGCAAATCGTCGAAGAGAAATCTATGCTACGACGGTTGATTCGAACTGCTACGCAGATTGTATCCAACGGGTATGCAAGCGGCGACGATATTAGCTCGCTTTTGAGCGAGGCAGAGCAACGCATTCTTGAAATTTCACAGAGGCGCTCTTCAACTGGTTTTGTTTTGATCCGAGAAGTATTGATGGAAGTGTTTGAAAAGGTAGAGTTCCTTAGCCAGAACAGAGGTGGTTTTACTGGCATCGCATCAGGTTTTCGCGAGTTAGATCGCATGACTTCTGGATTTCAGCGTTCCGATCTGATTATTTTGGCGGCGAGACCGTCGGTGGGAAAAACGGCATTTGCGTTAAATGTTGCACAGAATGTTGGTGTGCGCGAGAAGCAGACGGTCGCTATCTTTAGTTTGGAAATGGGTGCTTCCCAACTCGTGCAACGTATGATCTGTGCTGAGGCGAATGTCGACGCTAGTCGTATGAGAACCGGCGCTCTTGAGGGTGAAGATTGGACCAAAATGACGATGGCGATTAGTTCGTTGTCGGAGGCCAATATCTATATCGATGACACCCCAGGTATTACGGTGTATGATATTCGTGCGAAATGTCGCAGGCTGAAGAAGGAACGTGGACTTGGGATGGTTGTAATTGACTATTTACAGCTTATTCAAGGCCGTGGCAGAGGGGATAACCGTCAACAAGAGGTGTCTGAAATATCACGTACGCTCAAGATGATGGCTCGTGAATTAGATGTACCGGTGATTGCACTTTCTCAGCTAAGTCGGGGAGTGGAACAGCGACAAGATAAGCGCCCATTGATGTCCGACCTTAGGGAATCCGGCTCAATCGAGCAGGATGCCGACATCGTTGCCTTTCTGTATCGGGATGATTACTATAACAAGGAATCAGAAAAAGAAGGCATAATTGAAATTATTATTGCGAAGCAACGGAATGGCCCGGTGGGTACTGTTGAATTGGCATTCTTAAAACAATACAACAAATTCGTCAATCTTGATCGACAACACCAACCGGCTTAATAGCTACATAAGGCAATTTTCAAACAATCTTACTAGTGTCTGAGTGGTTGTTTGTTTTTGTTTGACATGGTCGGTAGTGATTGCTAGAATTAGAATGTTGCGCACTCCGCATATATGTACATTTTAGGGGCGAAATCGCTCTACGGAGGTAGATTGGATGTCATCCGTTGTTGTTGTAGGTAGTCAGTGGGGAGACGAAGGAAAAGGAAAGATCACCGATTTTCTTGCTGAGCAAGCCGATGTGGTTGCGCGTTATCAAGGTGGTAACAATGCAGGCCACACGATCCTGATTGATAATAAGAAGTATAAGTTACACTTGATTCCATCAGGTATCTTCTATGAGAATAAACTTTGCGTGATCGGAAATGGTATGGTTATTAATCCGGCAGCACTAGTGGAAGAAATTAAATATATTCATGACAATGGATTTTCAACGTCGAATTTGAAGATTAGCGATCGAGCTCATGTCATTATGCCTTATCACTTAGTTCTTGATGGACTTGAAGAAGATCGTAAAGGTGATAGCAAGATTGGAACGACCCGTAAGGGAATTGGTCCTGCCTATATGGACAAAGCTGCTCGAAACGGAATTCGGATTGCAGATCTTCTTGATGCCGAGGAGTTTGAAAGCAAGTTGCGGAGACTTGTTGCCGAAAAGAATGTGCTAATCGAGCAAGTATATGGTGGTAAAGGTTTAGAAGTCGAGCAAATCTTAAAGGAGTACCTCGACTATGCGGAGTTTATTCGTCCATATGTAACGGATACTTCAGTGGTGTTGAACGATTTGATCGATAATGGGCAAAAGGTTCTATTCGAGGGTGCCCAAGGTGTTATGCTTGATATTGACCAAGGTACTTATCCATTCGTCACCTCATCTAATCCGACCGCAGGGGGCGTTTGTATAGGGTCCGGCGTAGGACCTACAAAAATTCATGAAGTAATCGGTGTGGCGAAGGCTTATACAACGCGGGTTGGTGACGGCCCTTTCCCAACGGAATTACACGATGAGATTGGTAGTCGCATCCGCGAAGTAGGACATGAATACGGAACAACGACAGGCCGAGCTAGACGAGTAGGTTGGTTCGACAGCGTTGTTGTACGTCACGCAAGACGGGTTAGCGGCATCACCGGTCTTTCTCTAAACTCGCTCGATGTGTTGTCTGGTCTCGAAACAGTGAAAATCTGCACCGGTTATAAGTATCGTGGCGAATTGATTACGCATTATCCAGCAAACCTTAAAATGTTGGCGGAATGCGAAGCTGTTTACGAGGAACTGCCTGGTTGGAGCGAGGATATTACAGGTGTTCGTCGCCTTGAGGATCTTCCTGCAACTACCCGCAAATATGTAGAACGCGTAGCCGAACTGACAGGCATTCCTATTGCTATATTTTCAGTAGGTAGAAATCGCGAGCAGACCAATCAGGTAAAACCTATTTACACCTAGATGTAAAACGAACATAGGAAGCCCATGGTAATCGTTTAACCAAGACGGTTATCATGGGCTTCTTTTTTTGTTGTTTTTTAGATAAATAAAAAGGCAATAATCGTTAAAATGATCACAATTGGTCGATACTGTAAAGACGACACGTGAGGGGATGGGTGTTCCAATTTGATGATCAAACTAATAAGCGGGCTATTTAAAATGATGGTGAATATAGTACTTGTGTCCTTGATATCTGTCTATGTGACTTGGGCCGTTGTGGGACTATATATTGACAAACTAACGAAGCAATACAAC
>JBILCE010000154.1:0-3502 GCA_044353305.1 Paenibacillus sp. | reverse complement strand
CTTGCACAAGCTCCTTCATCGCCAAAAGAAAAGATCGACAGCTGTTCCACGCTATCAGTCATCACCATGGATTGGCCACTAATTCGATAACCGCCACTGACGAATAACCCCCCCTTTCTCTGGTAAAGCTAGTAAAAAAGCAGGAGAAGGGGATGGGCTCGATGAGCTATTCCAACTTAATAAGAGAATTGAAAAGACGGCTAAAGCTACGCAAAAGGTGGCTGACGCTGGGGATTTTGCTTCTTGTAGTTGGCGTTACGTTTGCCATGATTCGTTCTACAAATTTTGGTTCAGTTGTGCAAACTGAAGAGGCTTTGCATGTTTGGGGACTAATCAAGCCGGCCCAAGATCCAGAAGCGAAGGAGCAAGAACGTTTGCTTAATACGATTCTAGATGAACGACAGGCACGGACCGTCGACATTCGGAAACAATACGTTTGCGGTGAAGAATTGACATCACTTGGCCTGCTTTCTCCTGATGAAATTGTGCAGTACAAGAGTGATCATCCGAGAGTAAAGATTTTGATTGGGGATGACGGGCACGTAACCTTTTTTGAACAAATTGATGACCTATCCCCGGCTTGCAAAATGAACTCTTATTTTGGGCTTGATCACTTAGATAACTTGTCGCTATTCCATGATGTCCCTGGGAAGGAGCAGGTGTTGCGAACATTTTTTCAGCTAAATGTGGAACGGATTCGAAGTAGTTTGCCATCGGAAGTATTAGGTGAGTTGAAAAATGGCATTCAAATACATGATCTAGCTGAATATAATAGTGTTCTGTCGACATTTAGTGAGTTTGCCATTGGGGATCCGGCTACAACAGCCGCCCGTTCATATTAAATAGCGAGACAAGGATCGTCGGATATCGGCGGTCTTTTTTTAGTTATTTACCATGGTGAAAACTGTCGAATGGAAAAAAATATCGTCGTCGTCATTCTATGATCAATCTGCTATAATAAATAAGGATACATATGTTCGTGTTCTTTATTCAATTAAGTAGGTGAGAGTCGATTGCGTATTTTAGGAATAGATCCTGGTCTTGCGATCGTCGGCTTCGGGCTTATCGACAAGAAGGGAAGCCAACTCATCCCTGTTCAATATGGTTGCATTCAGACAGAAGCCAATACCGATCCAGCACTTCGACTACGTATTGTATATGATTCGCTGCTAGAACTCATGGATCGTTACAAACCAGATGCGATTGCGGTAGAGAAGTTGTTTTTTAATCGAAATGTAACGACAGCGTTCGATGTCGCGCAAGCACGCGGTGTCATCATGCTCGCAGCTGTGCAACGGGGACTTGAAATTGGTGAATATACTCCACTGCAGGTAAAACAGGCAGTTGTAGGCTATGGTAAGGCGGAGAAAAGGCAAGTTCAAGAGATGGTAAAGGTATTTCTTCGATTGTCTGCCATTCCTAAACCAGATGATGTGGCAGATGCATTAGCGATCGCGATTTGTCATGCGCATTCTGCTACGTTAACTAGACGCATAAGTGAGGCTACGAAATTATGATTGATTTTTTACGCGGACAGGTCGCTCATCGGGAGACCGAATATGTGGTATTGGACGTAGGTGGCGTTGGATATCGCGTATTTTGCGCAAATCCATACGCGGTGTTGGGATCGGAATCGGGAGAAGCAGTGACGATGTTTATTCATCATCATGTGAGAGAAGATGCTATCTTATTATTTGGTTTTTCAACTCGAGAGGAACAGGGATTGTTTCGTAAGCTGTTGGAGGTGTCTGGCATTGGGCCGAAAGTAGCCATAGGCATTTTGGCGGCCGGACGACCGGAAGCGGTTGTGACCGCCATTTATCAGGAGGATTTGACTTTCCTTATGAAGCTTCCTGGCATTGGGAAGAAAACGGCACAGCGCATTATTCTCGATTTAAAGGATAAGTTAGCGGATTTCCCGTTATCGGAGCCGATTGGACGTGGCTCTATTTCGATGACCCACGGAAGTGGGTTGACAACCAAAGCCGGTCCGCATGCCATTTGGAACGAGGCGAAACTTGCTTTACTTGCACTAGGTTATTCAGAAGCGGAAACTGACCGAGTTTGGTCGCAAATTAAGGATAAGACGGACGAAACATCATCTGTGGACATGGTAGTGAAACTAGCCTTACAGGTGCTTTTTCGAGGATAAGGGTATTAAACATTGTGAAGTCGCGTGTAAATGAACGTAGGCGGTGGGGAGGTTGGATAAGGTGGAGGATCGGATCATTTCCGCCAATTTGATGATGGAAGACCAAGTAGTGGAACTTAGTTTGCGTCCCCGTTATTTATCCGAATATATTGGCCAATCGCAGGCAAAAGAGAACCTTAAGATATATATTGAGGCTGCCAAGCAACGTAAAGAAGCGCTCGATCATGTTTTGTTATATGGTCCTCCCGGTCTCGGAAAGACGACCCTTTCGAATATTATCGCTAATGAACTAGGTGTCAATATTCGAACGACATCCGGACCAGCGATCGAAAGGCCAGGTGACCTAGCTGCTATTTTGACGAATCTCCAGGAAGGCGACGTTCTCTTTATTGACGAAATTCATCGTCTTCACCGAACCGTAGAGGAAGTGTTGTATCCTGCTATGGAGGATTTTGCGTTGGATATCATTATAGGCAAAGGCCCGAGTGCACGTTCAGTGCGTCTTGATTTACCGTCATTTACTTTAATTGGAGCTACGACAAGAGCAGGGCTGCTTTCGGCTCCATTACGGGATAGGTTTGGGGTTGTCAGTCGGTTGGAATACTATTCGGTTGATGAGCTTGCATTTATTGTGAGTCGGGCTTCTGAAATTTTGAATGTGCCTATTATTGGTGAAGCCGCAATAGAGATCGGTAAGCGTTCCCGGGGTACGCCGCGGATCGCCAATCGGTTGTTGAAGCGGGTACGTGATTTTGCCCAAGTTCGTGGAGACGGCATGATTACACTTGGAGTCGCACAAGAAGCGCTAAGGCTTATTCGAGTTGATGATCTGGGGCTTGATGAGATTGATCACAAAATGATGCGGTCCATTATTTTGCATTTTGGTGGAGGACCGGTCGGCCTTGACACGATTGCAGCTACAATTGGTGAAGAAAGTCAGACGATTGAGGATGTATATGAGCCTTATTTACTGCAAATCGGATTCCTGCAGCGCACCCCACGTGGACGAACAGCAACACCTCAAGCATACGAACATTTGGGAATTCCGCTTCCAAACCGTAATTAATTAACAAATATTGGCAAGGGAGGGCGAACGAGGTGATGGCAAAATTCTCAAACAAGGCAATAAGAATGTGGGCTATCTTTGGGTTGCTTGCGATTGTTGTCATTTCCTTTATCGCACAGCCCACATATGCGTCTATTCCAGGATTAGATCAGATCCGAGTTGCTTTGTTTTTGGATGGTAAGGTGATCAAAGCAAAGTCATCGGTAACTATTTCAGCAGCTCAAGGCATTTCAGTTGGCAATCGAACCGCTACCACACTTCGTCCTTGGAACTCGATTCGCTCT
>JBILCE010000153.1:0-3505 GCA_044353305.1 Paenibacillus sp. | reverse complement strand
CAGAGCGGCGCAGCAACGCTGGCGCGGCAGAGCGTAGCGCAGAGCGGCGCAGCAACGCTGGCGCGGCAGAGCGAGCGCAGCGTTCAACCGCGCCCGTGGTTGCAACACCTGCAGCGGACGAGCTCAAGGTTGGTGACTTGATCGAGGTCATAGCCAAGCGGCTAGGCATCAACGGTGAAGGCGTCGCCTATTACAAACGCAAAACGGTTTTCGTTACCGGCGCACTTCCTAATGAACCCGTCAAAGCACGGGTAACCAAAGTAGAACCTACCTTGGTGGAAGCTGTGACTGTGAACATAGATAAAGCATCTCCTGTTCGAAAAAAGCCCGATTGCCCTGTTTATGAAACGTGTGGCGGTTGCCAGCTTCAACACATGACCTATGCAGGTCAATTGTCGGCAAAAGAAGAGATTGTGCGCGAAGCATTTGCTCGTTACGCAGAAAAGGTTAGCGTCAAGATCCGCCCAATGGCAGGTATGAAGCATCCTTGGGCATATCGGAATAAGGCCCAACTTCAAGTTGGAATGCAGGGAAAATCTGTCGCGGTAGGCTTATACGATGCTCGTTCAAATAGATTGGTTGATATTAGCGGTTGTCCGATTCAGCACCCCGAGGTGAATCGAATCATGCAAGAAGTGCGGGGTATCATTGAGCGCCTAGGTATTCGAATTTATAGCGAAAAAGATACAAGCGGCTCGATTCGGACAATTGTTGCACGTGTTTCCGCCTCTTCAGGCAAAGCACAGTTGACAATCGTAACGGCGACGGATCATCTTCCACTTCGCGATCGAATCATCGCTCAGGTACGAAGTGCACTTCCAAATGTGATAACCATTGCGCAGAGCGTAAACCCTGGCAAAATGACCCAAGTGTTCGGTGAAGTAACTCGAATACTGTGGGGTCGAGAACAATTGGATGAATCACTTGGTCATGTCAAAGTATCCTTATCACCGCGTTCCTTTTTCCAACTAAACCCTGAACAAACTGTGAAGCTACACGACTACGTTCAGGAAGCGGCCGATTTAACCGGGCAAGAACTTGTCGTTGATGCTTACTGCGGTACCGGTACAATTGGGCTGGGTCTTGCACCACTAGCACGCGAGGTGCGCGGCATCGGCCCTATCGCTGAGGCAACTGAAGAAGCGCGTCGTAACGCCGAACGGAGTGGATGTTCCAACGCTAGTTTCTATCGTGGCCGCGCAGAGGAGTTGCTACCGCAATGGGTGCGCGAAGGGCTTCAACCGGACATCGTTGTGCTTCATCCACCGCGTACGGGTTGTGACGCTCGCTTAATGAGCGCCATTACAGAAACTAAACCACGACGCCTTATCTACGTGAGTTCTAATCCAACTGCGCTAGCAAAAGATTGTAACGCACTCTCAGAAATCGGCTATTCGATCGAATGGGTACAGCCTGTAGACATGTCCCCTCAAACCAGCCAAATTGAGTGTGTAGTGAAGTTAAACAAGATTGAAAAGGCGGTAACTAGCAGTGATAGGTAACGATAACATCTTATTTATAGCTGAATTCCTAGGAAGTGTTGCCTTTGCGGTGTCTGGTACATTAGTTGCCATCCGCAAAAAACTGGACTACTTCGGAATTATCGTGCTAGCCACGATTACCACGGTAAGTGGTGGGATGATCCGGGATATCATTCTAGGGAATGTTCCGCCGCAAGTGTTTTTCAAACCCATTTTTGCAGGTATTGCTGTATTAACGGCAATCATTGTCATTCTTGCATTAAACCGACTTGATCCTAGCTATATCAAAAAAGTGAACAGTTTGCTCGCAAAATCGATGTTATATTTTGATGCGATAGGATTAGGGGCATTTACAGCAACGGGATTGATCGTATCCCTGAATACATCAAATCACAGCGCCTTTTTGTGCATCTTTGTTGCCGTGATTACCGGTGTTGGCGGCGGCATCGTCAGAGACCTTCTTGTGAGCCGAATCCCCCTCGTCTTGACTCGGGAAATCTATGCTAACGCCTCCATTGCTGGTGCTGCAGCTGGCTATTGGGTTTATTCCTATTGGGGAGAAATCGCATGTATCTATGCGACTGTGGTAATTACTTCAGGGGTTCGTATAATAGCGATTCAACGCAATGTTCACTTGCCACGTATAGAGAGATTTGGAGATGGGATTGGGAGAAGGGGAAATTAGACACTTCTTACTAATGGGGAATACCTGAGGATTCGCTCACCAAAAGCTAAAACAACTTATAGGGCCTCCATGTTTTGTCAAAAAAACCTCCACTCTATCTATGAACTGCACCCCAATTGTTAGACACGTCTAACATTGGAGGTGCAGTTCACTAAAGTGGAGGTTTTTTTCTCGTGATGTATCCAAGAGAATAGTAGATTTAGCCAAATACGCATATTTTTTGTCGAGTTATGTTTTTGACAATGAGATTTCAAAAAATACTAACTTGATGTTAATAATGAAATTACCTATCTCTCCTAGGCTTTGCGCAACTTCCCTAGTTCGGCGACGATCGCATCGATTTCACTAACGCTGAATCGATCCTTGCTCGCGACCAGATCGTAAAGATCCTTCAAATCCTCATATTTTTCCTCATCAAAACGTTCTGCATTTAGTGCCGCACCAGATGCCATCCTTAATTTGGTCTTGATTGCTTCAATCATATAAGTAACATTTTGCTCGGATTTGTTTGTCAGGTCCATCGTTACTCCGCCCTTCTGTCTTCTCATAGTAAAACTTAGTATACCATGTTCTAGTGTGCAAAAGGTAATGGTGAAGATCAATACCTTCTAGATTGAATGGGTGATATAAGTATCGTCTCCATGCGTGATTCGAGCCTGTCCATGGGTCAAATCAGTCATCCATTGGACGAAAGCATCTGCCTCCGTCAGACGTGGCATGCATAGTAGCGTTACATTGTCGGCGAAGGAGGTCTCTCCCGTCAACACTTGCCGTTGTCTAAGCTCATTCTCCAATTTGCCTAACCAAGTGTAGTCGACTTCAACCAAGATGGTTCGATGCAACACTTGCATCACCGGTTCAGCTGCTTCAATACCAGCAACCGCCCCATCGGTATAGGCACGAACGAGACCTCCCGCCCCTAGCATCACACCGCCAAAATATCGGGTTACCACCACAACCACATTTTTCAGTCCCTGATGCTTCATCACCTCAAGAATCGGCTTGCCAGCTGTGCCACTCGGCTCCCCATCATCTGAGAACTTCTGCCACTCATCACGCTCACCAACGATATACGCATAGCAGTTGTGCGTCGCCTGAAGATGCTGCTGACGAATCGCCTCAATGAATTGCTGTGCAGCTTCATCACTTTCAACAGGAGCAGCATGGCCAATAAACCGGGATCGCTTAATTACAATTTCTTGGTGACCCGGCATCTTGACTGTTTTAAATTGAGCTAACATAAGTTCGACACCTAACCTTTGTAAAAAAAACGATCCATTCCATCTGGAATGAACCGCCTCCTCATATACCTTCTAGTTACGAAGACGAGCTTCAAGCT
>JBILCE010000152.1:0-3516 GCA_044353305.1 Paenibacillus sp. | reverse complement strand
GCTCTCTTTGGTTTAACATGGACATAAATGATAAGGTTGTTGCAAAGGAAGGTTGTTCATGGCTGAGAAATCTCTTGTCGACATGCAACAGGAAGTCGATCGCTATATTTCGCAGTTTAAAGAGGGTTATTTTAGTCCATTAGCTATGCTAGCGCGAATGTCCGAAGAAGTTGGCGAACTTGCTAGGGAAGTGAATCATTCTTTTGGTGAGAAACCGAAGAAAGCGACTGAAGCTGACAATTCAATTGAAATGGAACTTGGTGATATTTTGTTTATTACTATTTGTTTCGCAAATTCGCTAGGAATTGATTTGACGACAGCCCACGACCGGGTAATGGAAAAGTTTCAAACTCGGGACAAAGATCGGTGGACTTTGAAAAACTAATACAAGGAACAGGTGAATGGAATGAGTCGCAATATACGAGTAGCAGTAGCAGGCGCAAGTGGTCGGATGGGAAAGGAAGTTGTGAAATTAGTATTATCAGAACCACAATTTGAATTGGCTGCAGCTGTTGTCCATACTCCTAGATCAATGGATGCAGGTCATTTAGTCGGATTAGAAGCATGTGGGGTACCCGTAATGCATGATTTAGATCGAGCATTGGAACATGCAGAAGCAGATGTATTGGTTGATTTTACAACCCCTCACAACATTTTAGAAAATGCAAAGATCTCCATCCGGCGAGGGGTACGTCCGATTATTGGTACAACAGGACTTCAAACAGACGATATCGAAGAGTTGGACAAGCTTTGTTTAGAACGAGGTATAGGTGGACTGATTGCGCCGAATTTTTCAATTGGAGCCATTCTAATGATGAAATTTGCTGCGCAAGCGGCAAAATATATGCCTCACTTAGAAATCATAGAGTATCATGGGGATCAGAAACTGGATGCACCTTCTGGTACTTCAATAAAAACGGCTGAGTTAATTGCTCAGAACCGTCAAGAACTTCGTCAAGGAAACCCCAATGAAAAGGAAACACTCGAAGGTAGTCGCGGCGGTTATTACAACGGATTTCGCATTCACAGCGTGAGGTTGCCGGGTATTTTTGCACAACAAGAAGTGATTTTCGGTGGTTATGGCCAAACGCTCAAAATTCGACACGATTCATATGATCGAGCAGGATATATGCCGGGTGTGGCTGTTGCAATTCAAAAAGTAATGGATGTTACGGGGATTGTATATGGTTTTGAACATTTTATGGATTAACCGATTGAGGGGAGATAAGCTATGACGCTTTATATTGGCCTCATTGCACATGATCGTAAGAAGGATGAGATGGTGAATTTCGTAACAGCGTATGAGCATGTTTTTGCTGATGGACATAAACTATTTACTACCGGCACGACGGGCAAACGAATTATGGATAAAACTTCGTTAAACGTCCATCGCTATATGTCTGGACCGCTCGGTGGCGACCAACAAATCGGTGCACTTGTTGCTCAAAATGAATTGGATTTATTACTATTTTTTCGCGATCCTTTGATGGCACAACCCCACGAACCGGATATCATCGCCTTGCTTCGTCTTTGTGATGTGCAGGGTATTCCAGTGGCCACTAATATTGCAACTGCAGAAATTTTAATCAAGGCGGTAGAACGTGGAGATTTTGCTTGGCGCGAACATGTGCACAAGTACAAGTCGGAGGAACTAGAATGACAAAACCTCTAGATATTCTTGTGTTCGGAGCACACCCAGACGATGCTGAGATCGGAATGGGTGGAACGATCGCCAAACATACGGCTGACGGATATCATGTTGGTGTATGTGATTTGACCCAAGCAGAGATGTCATCGAACGGTTCCGTGGTAACAAGATCACAGGAGGCTGCGGAGGCATCCCGATTATTGGGACTGACAGTCCGAACAAACCTAGGTTTACCTGATCGAGGATTGGAACTTTGCCAAGCACATATTGAAGCGGTTACGTTAGAAATTCGTCGTCATCGCCCACGAATGGTATTCGCACCCTATTGGGAAGATCGTCATCCTGATCATGTATTGTGCAGTAAAATCGTTCAGGAAGCCATCTTTAATGCAAAATTGCGCCGTTATCTTCCTTCTACCGAAGCGGTGAGCGTAGAACGGTTATTTTTTTATTTCATTAACGATACATACGAGCCTCATGTCACTGTCGATGTGTCAGATGTATACGAGCGTAAGCAGAGCGCGTTGCGGGCTTATGAAACACAGTTTCAAAGGACAGGCGCTACTAACGATTTTGTGCCAACACCAATCAATCAAGGATATTTAGAACGCGTTAAGGCTAGAGATTACTTGTTAGGACAACGTCTGATGGTTAAATATGCCGAAGGGTTTATTTCTAAACAACCGATAGCTGTTAATCTTTTTTGAGATGGGGGAGCGCCTTGGATCACCGACTAAAAATTGGCATCACTTGTTATCCTACGTTGGGCGGATCCGGCGTAGTGGCCACCGAGCTTGGGAAGCTGTTAGCTGAGCAAGGTCACGAAGTTCATTTTATAACACACAGTTTGCCATTTCGTTTAGGTAAGTTTGATAAAAATATTTTTTATCATGAGGTGGAAGTAAGCGATTATTATGTATTTCGTTATCCACCTTACGATTTGTCGTTGGCTAGTAAATTGGCCCAAATAGCCAAATTAAAAGAATTGGATCTATTGCATGTTCATTATGCCATTCCACATGCTGTGTGCGCACTTCTAGCTAAACAAATGGTAGGGGATCATCTGAAGGTCGTTACAACTTTGCATGGTACGGATATCACGGTACTTGCACAGGATGAATCGATTAGTGATCTGATCAAATTTGCGATTAATCAGAGCGATGCAGTTACAGCGGTTTCTCAAGATTTAATTCATGAAACAGAGCGTACATTGCAAATTGATCGACCAATTGATTTAACTTACAATTTCGTTGATAAACGAGTTTATTATCCGCGTGAAGTGGCGAAGCTCCGTTGCGAATTCGCAGAGCCTGACGAAAAAATTTTAATGCATGTCTCGAATTTCCGACCGGTTAAACGTGTACTCGATGTTGTGGAGATTTTTAGGCAGGTTAGTGAAGAAGTGAAATGTCGTTTGTTGTTGGTTGGTGAGGGACCCGACTTAGCCAAGGTTGTTCATAAAGTAAAGGAATATGGTTTATCTGGTCGCGTAACCTTTTGTGGAAAACAGGACGATGTAGCTCAGGTTATTTCTTTAGCCAATGTGTTGTTACTCCCCTCCGAGAAGGAAAGTTTTGGTTTGGTAGCTTTAGAGGCTATGGCCTGTGGCGTACCGACGGTTGGTTCCAATGCAGGGGGTATCCCTGAATTGATTGTTCAAGGGGAGACAGGATTTCTCTCACCTGTCGGTGATGTAGAATCGATGTCGCGGGACGTGAAGCTTTTATTGACAAATCAAGAACTATATAAGCGGATGTCGGATGCTTGTTTGCAACGGGCTAGAGTTAATTTTTGTAATGATTTGATTCGTACACAGTATGAAAAAATTTATTACCGGGTACTCGGTCGAGATGTTGTTGTAGCGGAAC
>JBILCE010000010.1:0-10545 GCA_044353305.1 Paenibacillus sp. | reverse complement strand
TGCCTCTGTTTCGGTCTTAATAATGATATTAGAATCTAATGATTTAGCATCATTGTCATCATTGTTCTTACCAATGGGAATTAAATTTCCAAACGAGTCTATTTTTCGATTCTCATTAAGAAATGACCGAATTCTTACTGCATAGTTCACAAATAAATCCACATTACGTATAACCGATTCAGGATTTGTAATTGTTGAACTTGCCGTATCATAAATAATTCGTCCCGATCCCCAAAACGGATTTTGTACAAATACAGACTGAGTGATCCTTGCATTAATCTTTGAAGTCAAAAAACTTCTAGCGTAACTAACTTCCCCATTCATACCTTTCGGTAAATAAAAAAAAGCTTTTGACAACTTCAGTTCTCGATTAGAAATAGGCTTGATATTGTTTGCAATAGTATGATTTGAACTTATACTCGATTCAGGAACTATCAAATGTTTAACATCATTAATAAACGAATCTTCATATAAACCATCATATTGATTAAACATTAGCGCACCAGTTGATATTTCTTTTTCTGAGTTTCCCCAAACATAAGCTGTTCTCTCTGCTACGAGTGATGCTTGAATCGAAATAATTGCAAGTCTGTAATGAAATAGTGACAATAGCATCAGGCTCATTGTCATCAATAAAATAATTGGAAACAGTAAAGATGCTTCAATCGTATACCTACCTTGTTCGTCATTAATTAGATGTTTAACATTCTGGTGCATATTTTACGGAGCCAATGTAGGACTTATTTTTGCTGCATCTGTAGTTAAGTTAGTATTTGTGATTTCCGAATCTGTTGTAGTGAATAAAGAATATACCCATTTCATGATCCATTTACGAAAAGAAATTGCAATAATGATAATAACAGCAATAATTAACATCATTTCAAGTGTCCCGATTCCATCCTCATCCTTCTTTAGTTGTTCAAATCGGTTTAACCATAAATTCATTTGACCTCTCCTCTCTAAATCTGCATCAAAAAAATGGCCGGCGCTGATACAATTATCATAACGATTAAAAAAATAAACATCATTGGGAGTAGTAGTCTGGATGCCGTTTCTTCTCCTAAAATTCGTGCAGTTACCTTGCGTTGCTCCCAAAGTAATCGTGACAAATCTTGCATTGCATAGATGAAATCTTCACTTCCTCTTAAATATTGTAAGATTATCGCTGAAATGAACATTGAAATTTCTTTTGAACCACAACGATTACTCATGGAGACCATACCATCAACAAATGACGTATTATTTCGTAGCGCAGCTATCGTTTTATTAAGTTCTTTATAAAAGGGATGCTTATTTAACTCCTTGTTTTGAGCTAATCGATGTTCAACTGCATGGATAATAGCTTTAGGGATCGGATAACCCGCTTCAACGTATAACATAACTGCATTTGAATAGGCAGGAAGTTCAAGAGTAATCGCTCTAGTGCGTTGTTTCAATAGATCATTTAGTCTTCGAATGATGAGGAAAGGTACCAGACAAGTTAAAATTACTGCGGTGGAGCAGATTGAGATGCTAGACTTATTAAATATAAGAATTATTGAAAGCGATCCTAATAATACGACACCTGACAACATCAATATTGTAAAATACGCACACTTAGATGTATTTTCTTTTGAATCATATAATCGTGTAACGACTGGTTGAAGGCGAATACTCCAACCTGGAATACGATTGTGGAGTTCATATTTAATTACAAATGAAACCATAAAATCTATGATCCCATTTTTTTCTTTATTATCTTTTATTGAATATCACACCTTAATGTCTATCATTTTGTTAATTATATATACACAAGCAACAAGCAATATAAGACAAATGAACATAATGATTCTTCCCGTACCGTGATATAGAGGTTCCATGTAGTCTGATGAACTAATTTTCATGATCGCCACTATCAAGAACGGCATACAAGATAACAACCTAGCCTCCCATTTTTTTTGTGCAATAGAAATGGCTATATCATGTTCTATCTCCATTCGTTCATTCAATACTTGAGATGTTTTACGAACAATATCAATGATGTTGCTTCCAGTAGTAACACAAATCGTAAGTACCTCAGCGAACTGTTTAATTTCATCGATTTGGGATCGTTTGCTAAAGCGTTGAAAAACAAGTTCAACAGGTTCTCCATTTCTCATTCTCGCTAACATGTAATTTAGTTCATCGCTCATATATGGATTTCTGGTAATATCGGCTAGCCCCCCTTAAACCGGAGTCCTGTCCCACAATCCATACAATGTCGTAGAATTGCTCAATATTTCTATCAGTTACACAGCCTTATGAAATGGGGACGTGTCCGGAACTGTCTTAAGCCAGTTCGAAAATACAATGGGGGGCATTCGCTTGCAACTCCCGTGCATCCTTCTGTTATTGTAGAAGTCCATGTAGTGATCTAGAGCCCCGTAGGCTTCCTCCAGCGTGTAAAACGACCACCTGCTAAAGAGATCCCGTTCTAGCAGGCTATGAAACGATTCAATATATGCATTCATGTTCGGAGTACGTGGAGGAATGCGCTCATGCAAAATCCCCATGCTCTCACATGTATCCTGAAACAGCTGGCTTACGAATTGGGGTCCGTTATCGGTCCGAATGACGGGCATCGCTTCTCCTGGCTGGACCCGGCTTTGAATGGCTCGCCATAGTGTTTGGACGGCGTGCTTAGCCTCACATACGGTGCCGCGATACTGTTGAACAATGACACGGTCGAATACATCGATGATACTGAGAACAAAAAAGAAGCGCTGCTGCCCCACGGCATAGCCGTACTTGATGTCCATTTGCCAAAGTTGGTTGCTAGCTGTGACTGTGCGGTTCCTTGGGAGTCGGCGTGGGTGCGTCGGGACTCGCTTTCGTGCTTGTTGAAGAATTCCGAGTTGCTTGCAAAGGCGGTACATCTTCTTCGCGTTGATGATCACCTGGTACCGATCTCGAATGCACCGGGTGAGAAGTTTATAACCATATACATGCTCTTCCCCTTCGAGGAGCTTGTACAGCCATTGGATGATCTGATCGTCTTCAACAACTTTTCCTGCCATCGTCATGGAGTAGCCCGGAGCAGGGCGTCCTCTCGGATTCGGAACGGCTTTCGTAGGGCTGGATTTCTGCAAACGTTTCTTACGGTCATAGTACGTCGATTCAGCTATCCCCAACATGCGCAGAACCTTGGCTGTAGATTCTCCCCGCTTAATAAATGGCTCTGCTACCTCAAATCTTTCAGATAAGCGGGGTTCTTCTTTTTTACCAGTTCACGCAGAATTTCGATCTCCAATTCCTTCTCACCCAGGACCTTCATCGCTTTCGCATACCGTTGTTCGATTTCCTGAAGCCGCTGAAGTTCTTGCAGATGCTCATCGGTCATAGGGATCTCTTCTGGTGCGATGGTATCTCGGTGTTCCCTCACCCAATTCCGTATGGTTTCGGGATGCACCCCGTATATCCGGGACAATACCCCTACCTTTACACCTGCCAATACTTCCTTCACAATCTTAAGCTTGGTTTCCTCTTTCATGTGCTTGCTCAACCGAATCATCCCCCTTACTTACAGTTTAATTTATTGTAGGGGGGGACTCCAGTTTAATTAGGGGGCTTTAGAGTATATACACAAAAATTAGCAATTTTCTTTTTGAAAAGGTTAAATTCTTGTATTACGAACAACATTTTCTATTCATTGACATAAGTGATGGACCATATTCCTGCACAAAATGCAATATTATCCCCTATCTCCTACCTTTGTATAGAAAATATTGCATTGAATGCAACATTACTCTTCAAAACCTGTCATTCTTGATTTTCATGCCCTTGAATACAAAATAGTTCGATTTTCATCGCATGTTCTATCAGAAAGATTCGCTCTTTGTCACTTTGTCCTAAGTATTAGTCATTAATGCACCAAAAATTAATATTCTCGTACCGAAGCATATTTATGTTATTTAACACGATCTTGTCTCGTTAAAAATCTTTGCCTCTCCTTTGCATGTTATGCGCATGTTATGCGCATGTTATGTGCATGTTCTCTACATGTCCTATCATGCCTATGCATGTTCTATGCATTTTTTTCCGCAACCAACCCTCCTTCCTTCATTGTAAAGTCCCCTTCATTTTGCTATCCTCAATTAAGAATACGTACTCGAATCTATTCTTTTCATAAAGGAGCTCATTAAGTGAACTCTTCGGAGCTTGAATTAGAAGACCGGCGTTGGATGGAAGAAGCCCTGCAAGAGGCAGCGAAAGCTGAGGCTATTGGAGAAGTGCCTATTGGCGCTGTTATTGTCTACAACGGGGTTGTTATTGGCCGTGGTCATAATTTACGTGAGACATCGCTGGATCCCACCGCACATGCTGAAATGATTGCAATCGGCGAAGCCAGCCAAACTCTCAGAGCCTGGCGACTGCTCGAGTGCACACTATATGTAACGCTTGAACCATGTCCAATGTGCGCCGGCGCCATCGTACAATCGCGTATCCCACGCGTCGTATTCGGCACGTCCGATCCGAAGGCAGGTTGCGCTGGAACTTTAATGAACATTCTCCAGGACGATCGATTCAATCACAGAGTTGACCTCACAGCTGGCATCATGGAGGAAGAGTGTAGTTTAATCTTAAGCACTTTCTTCCGTAATCTTCGGAATAAAAAGAAATCAATCTCACCAAGTCTAGAAATGTAATACTGGTGCCTTATGAATTAAGTAATCAACATTCTCAATCCTATTCTATATGTTCTTATTACCATTCTCGTCCCATTAGCGTTGGAATTTCTTTGCCTTGCACCCCTCCATTAAATCGTGCTATATTAAGACTTGCTTGTGCGCCCGTAGCTCAGCAGGATAGAGCGACAGTTTCCTAAACTGCAGGTCGTACGTTCGAATCGTATCGGGCGCGCCATTTTTTCACATCACAGCACTCAGATATAATCGCAATCTCCTAGGGGATTGTGTTTTTTAATTTCCCGGGAAATGTCGAAAATTATCACAGCTTGTCGTTATGGCATCCCCCTTTTATTTACATCCTTGGTTTCTATTTAATTACAACAAAAAACCGTCCCACCCATTTGGTGAAACGGTTATCTTCGTTTTAATTATGGCGGAGAGGGTGGGATTCGAACCCACGGTGCCCGTGAAGACACGGCGGTTTTCAAGACCGCTGCCTTAAACCACTCGACCACCTCTCCATGTAAAGCCCCATTTTCAGGGGCAAGGAGCATTGTATCACATTGTTGCATGGTTCCGCAAGTTATACTGCATACCAATTTCTTACGATTTAAATTAAATCTACTCGCATATATGGTTGCAATACTTTCGGGATCGAAACATGACCGTCTTCATTCTGATAATTCTCAAAAATCGCAGCAACGGTTCGACCAAGTGCCAGACCTGATCCATTCAGGGTATGAAGAAACTCCGGCTTAGCCTTCGTGTCTCGACGGAATCGAATATTGGCTCGACGTGCTTGGAAATCCTCAAAATTGCTACATGACGAAATCTCACGGTAGGTACCACTCTGAGGCAACCATACCTCGATGTCATAGGTCTTCGCTGCAGAGAAACCTAAATCACTCGTGCATAGCGTAATCACCCGATAAGGCAGCTCTAGCAACTGTAGGACCCTTTCCGCATGCCGAGTAAGTTTCTCTAGCTCTTCATACGAATGTTCAGGAAGGGTAAACTTGACAAGCTCAACCTTGCTGAACTGGTGCTGACGAATTAGTCCGCGTGTATCGCGCCCCGCTGAACCAGCTTCTGATCGGAAACAAGGACTAAACGCACAGTAAGACTTAGGCAACTGTTCAACGGACATAATTTCATCGCGATAGTAATTGGTCACCGGTACTTCTGCAGTTGGAATTAAAAAATACTCGCTGTCGGCAATTTTGAATACATCTTCCTCAAACTTAGGTAGTTGTCCCGTACCTGTAAGACTATCACGATTTACAAGAAACGGCGGGATCATTTCCTCATACCCGTGCTCGTTACTGTGTAAATCCATCATGAAATTGATCAGCGCGCGCTCTAACCGTGCACCAAGGCCCTTATAGAACACAAAACGAGAGCCGGTTACCTTCGCTGCTGTTTCGAAATCTAGAATGCCTAACTTGGAGGCTACTTCCCAATGTGGTTGAACGTCAAATTCAAAAGTCTTTGGTGTACCCCAACGACGAATCTCTACATTCTCTTCTTCTGTTCTGCCTATTGGAACCGTATCGGATGGCATATTTGGAATCGAAAGTAAAATCTGATGAACGTCAGCCTCAACGACTCGAAGCTCTTCATCAAGCTCCTTGATCCGATCAGAGACCACCTTCATCTCTTCGATTAACGTTTCTGCACTTCCGCCTGCTTTCTTCTTGCTAGCAACTTCCTGCGAAACGACGTTTCGACGATTCTTTAATTGTTCCGCTTCCTGCAATAACTCGCGACGTTTCTTGTCCGCCGCTTCGAAGCGATTGATGTCTTCAAGCGGTTTCCCGCGATTAGCCATCGCTTGTTTTACACGTTCAAAGTCATTCCTCAGCAATTTTGCATCAAACAAAAGGGACCCCTCCCGAAAGGGATATGTTAAGCTTGTCTACTTGATTCCACCATATTAACAAAGTAAGCATGCATACGATAATCGTCCGTAAGCTCCGGATGAAATGAGCATGATAGCAAATGTTCTTGCCGTGCGGCAACGATCTGACCATCGTATACAGCTAGCACGTCAACACCACTGCCGACCTCTTGAATCAGCGGAGCGCGAATGAATACTGCCCGGATTTGCTCATCAATCCCATGCACAGTCAAATCCGTTTCAAAGCTCTCACGCTGTCTGCCAAAAGCGTTACGTGCGACTGTCATATCCATTAATTCCAGATGAGGTTCCTGACCGATGATTTGCTTCGCAATAACAATCAAACCGGCACATGTCCCAAATACAGGCTTGCGCTGTGCAGAAAATCGCTGAATTGCATCAATAAAACCGTAGGTTCGCATCAACTTACCAATCGTTGTGCTTTCCCCACCCGGTATAATTAAACCATCCATATCATCCAGTTGTTCAGGACGTTTAATCGGGAAGCCTTCTCCCCCTGCCATCTCGATCATCCGGATATGCTCGGCTACAGCTCCTTGCAGAGCCAGTACTCCGATCTTCATCCTGCTTCCTTCTTTCTATATCAATTACCAGCCACGCTCTTGCATACGCTCCGAAGCATTTAACTTGGAGATTTCGATGCCTTTCATTGGCGTGCCTAAGTTTTTAGACAATTTTGCAATAAGTGCATAGTCCGTATAGTGCGTAGTGGCTTCAACAATGGCCTTTGCGAACTTCTCTGGGGAATCCGATTTGAAGATCCCTGAACCAACGAACACACCGTCTGAACCAAGATGCATCATTAATGCAGCATCCGCAGGGGTTGCAATGCCTCCAGCAGCAAAGTTTACGACTGGTAACTTACCAGTTTCGTGAACTTGCAACATCAACTCATATGGTGCACCAAAGTTTTTCGCTTCAGCCATTAGTTCATCTTTTGACATACTCTGGATTTTACGAATTTGCGACATAATCATTCGCATATGTCGAACCGCCTCGACAATATTACCGGTACCCGGTTCGCCTTTTGTCCGAAGCATGGCAGCCCCTTCGCCAATTCGACGTAGCGCTTCTCCAATGTCCCGTGCGCCGCATACAAATGGAACAGTAAACTCATTCTTGTTGATATGGAACACCTCATCAGCAGGTGTTAGAACTTCACTCTCGTCAATGTAATCAACACCCAATGACTCAAGTACCCTTGCCTCAACATAATGTCCAATTCTGGCTTTCGCCATGACCGGAATAGAAACGACTTTCATAACTTCTTCTACAATCGTAGGATCAGCCATGCGAGCTACACCACCGGTAGCACGAATATCAGCGGGAACGCGTTCTAGAGCCATTACAGCTGAAGCACCTGCTGCTTCAGCAATTTTTGCTTGTTCGGCATTCATGACGTCCATAATGACGCCGCCTTTTTGCATTTCCGCCATACCACGTTTTACACGTGAAGTACCTGTCTGTGATTGCATAAAAATTCCCTCCCGAATTAGCATTTCATCTATCTGATAATGCAACTTGCGCAAAATGATTACAGTTCCAACTTATTATTTTACAGGATACCTCTTGAATAGACAACCCGATTACACGATTTGTTCACGAATACGTCGGTTTTTACGATCCTTAAAACATCTTCCCGAATAGTCCAGCAAAAAAATTCTTGATCGATCGGAAAAACAATCGAATCCAGCTAGCTTTCGCAACATCCTCTTTTGCCACCAGGTTTACTTTTTGCACGCTGTTGTTATAGCTGACCGTTAGGGTGCCGACAACATCTCCTTGTTTCAGGGGAGCGACTAATTTAGTTTCCTCAACCGCAATTGCCTCACGTTTAAATGCATCTGCCGTCGTCCCTTTCTTCACCATGAACGAAATGGCATTCTCGGTTACAACTGGTACCGTTTTGTTGACCGCCTTACTGACTGTGACCGTTGGTAGCTCATCCACATTTGTCTTTGCGGCTAAAACCTCTCTACGCTCAAAGTTATTGAAACCGTAATCCATTATTCTTCTCGTTTCATTGAAGCTACTTTCTCTAGTCTTCGTCCCCATGACAACTGAAATATATCGTGTTCCATCCTTCGAAGCCGTTCCCGTGAAACAGTATCCCGCATTGTCGGTATGTCCTGTTTTTAAACCATCCATGCCGGGATAGACAAACTTCCGGAAGTTAATGTTATTGGCGTTGCCCGCTAGCATCCAGTTATAATTGATCATTGGATTTTTATCTGTTGGACGAAAAGTTTTAGATGGGATTTTCGTATACTCGAGAATTTCCGGATATTGCTTCAATAATTGATAACCAATCAAAGCACCGTCTCTTGCGCTAAAAGCGGACTCGCCTTGAATCGATGCGGGTGCATACTTTCCTAAGTCAATTCGGTCCAAACCTGAGCTGTTAATAAATCTGGCCCCCGAAGACAACCCTAATTTTGCTGCAGTCTCATTCATCTTGTTAGTGAAATTCTCTTCCGTTCCAGCAATTCTTTCGGCAAGTGCAATGGCTGCGCCATTATCCGAATAAATAGTAACTGCGTAAAAGAGATCCCTAACTGTATATTGATCGCCCTTTGCTTTGGGAATTCCAGAAAAACTTTTATTTGTAGATATTACTGATGAAAATTCACTTATAGTTATCGTTTCATCCCATTTTAAATTCTTATTGGAAATTGATTCAAGTATAAGGTACTCGGTCATCAGTTTAACCATACTAGCAGGAGGTAGTGCTTCATCAGCATTTTGCTCAAATAACACTTGCCCTGTTTGTGCATCCATTAAAATCGCTGATTTTGCATCAATGGAAAGTGCGCTCCCTGCTGAAGAGTTAGCAGTTACTGCTGTTGTTGTCGGAGAATTAGTCGGCGATTTATTAGGAGTCGGTGTGTTAGCCGGCGGTGAAACGGTTGCCGACTTATTCGCATTTTGTGAGCTTGCGGGAGTAGGACTTGCTGCAAATACAGTTGCCCCTGTTTGTCCAAATAAGGCTATCATAGTAATTAAGACAACCGATTTAATCCAACGATTGTTCATTAGAGCACCTCTATCATCAATATTTTGGCTAAATCCTTATGGATAAAACAAATTATTAAGTGTTTCGATTTTTACTTCTACATGATTTGGGTCGCTTTCACATAACTCCGTATGCAAAATCGAAAAAATAATGAAACCGGTTTTAATGGCAGAAGAAATGACGTTCCACGATAGTCTATCTCCTGGATAAGCCGACGAATTTACTATTGAGTTTTATTTTAAGGCGTCATATTTAAGATGATTGTCCCACAATTTCTAATGGATCAGGCTGTAATTCCCCAGGATTTCCTTCCATGAACGATAATAAACTTTCAATTATAGTAGAGTCAGTAATTGCAGCTAAGAGTATAGATTAACGATGGAATATTTTGCTTGCCATCAGCATTAATTGGTAGCCCATATGAAACTACAATGATTTACCGCGATAAACTGTGGTGCTTACCGAACACTAATTTTAGTGATCACATGAGTAGGACAATTACATCGAGGATCCATGTTTTCTTATACAATGGATGCAATAGCATAAGCCCTTCCTTAGAAAACCCAGTATCTTACACGACACAAGTCCTCCTCGTTTATCTTGATGGATATAAGTGCAATATTAGCAGAATGGAAAAAATCATGTCAAGAAAGTCCCCTCTGTAAACCAACTTCTTACTATTATATTGTTCATGAAAAAAACACATAAAAACAAAAAAGCCAACCTAGATAGGTTGGCTTTTCGTGCTTGGCAACGTTCTACTCTCCCAGGACCCTGCGGTCCAAGTACCCTCGACGCTGGAAGGCTTAACGGTCGTGTTCGGTATGGGTACGCGTGGTTCCCTTCCGCCATCATCACCAAACGTTTGCTCAGAGATTGTCTCCCTGAGAACTGGATACGAAACATAAGCGAATCGATCACGGAGATATCCGGATCATGAACAAATGGGGTTAAGCCCTCGACCGATT
>JBILCE010000182.1:0-3038 GCA_044353305.1 Paenibacillus sp. | reverse complement strand
CGCTACGCATCTGATAAAGGGGTAGTTACCTCAATCAATTATTTGATTTTCCCCGGGGTCACCGATCGTGAAGAAGAGATGGAAGCGATGATTGATTTTGCCAAAAGGACGGGTTTGCGACTCATTCAGATGCGCAACCTAAACATCGATCCAGAAAGCTATTTGTCCCTTATTCCAAAACCGCAAGGTGAAATCTATGGAATGAAGCAAATGATCTCTATTTTTCGCGAGGAATTGCCACATGTCGTGATAGGTTCTTATACACACAATCCAATTGAATTGTCCCGTTAAGGAGAAACGACAATCTACTTGCTTTTGGATAATTGTTCATGCTATAATCCGATCATATGTCCATTACTCTGGGTCTCCAATGCATGACTCAGGGCGGAAAGAGGTGAAGGAAATGAAACAAGGAATTCATCCGAAGTACCATGTTACTATGGTTACTTGCGCTTGCGGTAATACGTTTGAATCAGGTTCGGTTAAACCTACACTGCGCGTCGAGATTTGCTCTAGCTGCCATCCGTTCTATACGGGTAAACAAAAGTTTATCGATGTTGGTGGTCGTGTGGACAAGTTCAAGAAGAAATACGGCATTTAATGGTACCGGCTCAGGCCGCATGAACAGCACCTCCCTTGGCGATTATATAACCAAAGGAGGTGTTTTCGTTTTGATCAAATACCGTTGGCCTTACTACATGTTCCTGGCCATACTTGTGGCCATGATAAGTCTAACAGGTTGTAACCGAATATCTGAGGACAGAGCGAAAGCGCAAAGTTATTCAATCGACGGTCGATTAGGGACCACGCAATCGAATCCAAACCTACCTACAAGTCCAACCTATCATACGTATTCTAGGGACGTGAATATGATCCATCAGACCGCCATGCAAATTGCCGGGGTGAAGGATGTGACCGTCGTGTTACGTGGTGCAGATGCTACGATACATTTAAAACTACAAGAAGATCTCAACATTGAAGAAGCCATACGGGTAAAACGCGAAGTACATGATGCCATCACCCGAGCGATGCCACGCTATCATATTCGTGTCATTGTTAGTAAGAACCGCCCCTAATGTCTAGTGATGTTCGATAATGGCAAGCTTTTGGCACATCTTGGATCCGGTTGCTATTTAAAAATGAATCCATTATACTTAGCCTTACCGTGCTAGACGGGGAGGTAGCGGTGCCCTGTTGCCCGCAATCCGCTGTAGCGGGGTTGAATCCCTGCCAGAGGTCTTGTCGATGTGAGGTCGGACGTTTGTTCGCGGTGTTGAGAGTTGGGTCTTTCGCAATGGATGCTTGCGAACCCGGTCAGGTCCGGAAGGAAGCAGCCGTAAGTAAGATGTTTCATGTGCCGAAAGAGTGCCCAATTTGAGCTGATGGCGGGCGTTACGCTCGGATCGCAATGATCAATGGCAGGTGCACGGTTTCTATAAAGCAATTAGATCACCCTTTGTTATGCCTAGAGGCGAACGAGGGTGTTTTTGTTATCTAAAGAGTATACAACGAGGAGGATTCGCTTCATCGCGAGCCCGAAATATAGTATAATGATATCATCATTTGAATTGCGCTTAAGTATGTTGGGCGGAGAGGAAGCGTCATGGCGCACATCGCATTGTATCGGACATGGCGACCACAGTCCTTCGAGGACTTTGTTGGTCAAATGCACATCATTCGCACTTTACAGAACGCCCTAAAGGAAAATAAGCTTTCGCACGCCTATCTATTTAGCGGACCTCGGGGGACAGGGAAAACGACAGCTGCCAAAATTTTGGCCAAGGCTATTAATTGCGAGCGGGATACTGTTGGAGAACCTTGCAATGAATGTGCTACTTGTAAGAGAATAACCGAGGGCTCGATCATGGACGTCATAGAAATGGACGCCGCCTCTAATCGAGGGGTTGATGAAATTCGAGACTTGCGGGAAATGGTGAAATTTTCACCAACTGAAGTTCGGAAAAAGGTCTATATTATCGACGAAGCTCACATGCTTACTCCAGAAGCATTCAATGCGCTTCTGAAGACGCTTGAAGAGCCTCCGGATCATGTGATTTTTATTTTGGCCACAACAGAACCTTATAAATTACCGGCTACGATTTTATCGCGGTGTCAACGATTTGATTTTCGACGATTATCGGTTGACGAGCAGGTGGAGCGTCTCGCATACATTTGCGGGCAGGAAGGTATTCAAGCGGATGATGAGGCTTTGCAGGTTATTGCTCGGATGTCGGAGGGCGGTATGCGTGATGCGCTCAGCCTGCTCGATCAGGTAGCCGCCTTTTCGGATAAGATAATCACCTATGATCATGTAATATCCATTACGGGTGGCATTAGTTCTGAGCAATTTGGCGAACTCGCCTCTATTATTCAAAAACGCGACGTCGGGTCAGCTCTCGAATGGATCAACCGGTATATGTATGATGGAAAAAGTGCCGGTAAGGCAATCGAGAATTTGATTTTTTATTTCCGTGATCTCCTTTGCATTCAGCTTGTGCCAAAATCTGACGTAACTACAGGGCGTATTCTTGATCCTTCGAAGTTTGAGTCTATTGCACGACTTTTTACCCGCGAGGACCTATTTACGATGATTGACGTCCTGAACCGATATGGGACGGAAATGAAATATTCGTTACAGCCGCAAATGCTGTTCGAAGTGGCCGTTATGAAGCTTTGCACCCACGGTGTGGAACCTTCCAAGGTGCGCATCGACACTGTTGATCATGCTGGTGCTAGTCAAGTAGAGATTGTCGAGTTACGTCATAAGCTAACCTCGCTTGAGGATCAACTTAGCCGTTTGTTACAACAAGGAGGAGCCGCAACTTCTACATCTTCTATAACGAATACAAAGCTAACGCGGCCAACTCTAAATGCATCTAACAAGTCACCTAGCCCCGACCGAATGAAGAAGGGACTCCGGGCAGACGCTTATGTAAAGGGCAAAGAAAGCGAACACTTCCGTCAGGCAGCGTCGAAATGGCCCCAAGTTTTAGCCAAAGTTAGAGAAGCAAAAGTCACTGTGCACGCTTGGCTTATAG
>JBILCE010000151.1:0-3562 GCA_044353305.1 Paenibacillus sp. | reverse complement strand
CTGGCAGCCCCGTTGACAGCAGCAGGCGTGCGGATACTTGGGACCGACTTGGCAAGCATTGATGCTGCCGAGGATCGGAAGAAGTTCGAGAAGTTGCTTCGTGATCTCGATATTGCACAACCTCCAGGCGGTACCGTAACCTCGGTTGACCAGGCGGTTGGTACGGCAGCTCAATTTGGCTATCCGGTGCTTGTTCGTCCTTCTTATGTTCTTGGTGGTCGTGCAATGGAAATCGTATACTCCGATACCGAATTGCTTAATTACATGGAATATGCGGTCAAAATCAACCCTGAGCACCCTGTCCTTATCGACCGGTATATGCTAGGGAAAGAAGTAGAAGTTGATGCGATTTGTGACCAAGAGACGGTGTTGATCCCGGGTATCATGGAGCACGTAGAGCGCGCAGGTGTTCATTCCGGTGACTCCATCGCGGTTTATCCACCGCAGTCCTTGAAAGAATCCATCAAGCAACAGGTTGTTGAGATTACAGTTAAAATCGCCCGCGCCCTCAAGGTTGTCGGTCTCGTGAACATACAGTTTGTTATCTACAAGGATCAGCCTTACGTTATTGAGGTAAACCCGCGTTCGTCCCGTACGGTTCCATTCCTAAGTAAAGTGACCAATATCCCGATGGCGAACCTTGCCACGCAAGCGATTATGGGCACGAAGTTAGCGGACTTGGGCTATCAGACAGGGTTGTGGCCAGAAGACAATTATGTATCGGTTAAAGTGCCGGTGTTCTCTTTTGCCAAATTGCGTCGTGTAGATACAACTCTTGGACCTGAGATGAAGTCGACGGGTGAGGTCATGGGTCGCGACCAAAACTACGCGAAGGCATTATATAAAGGGTTAATCGGTTCGGGTATGAAAATTCCGCCAGCGGGTGCAATTATTGCAACAGTAGCGGATAAAGATAAAGAAGAAGCCATTGAGATTTTGCGTGGGTTCTATAAGCTTGGCTATAAGTTGATTGCCACAGGTGGAACGGCTCGTGCCATTGAGGAAGCAGGACTTGTTGTGACGAAGGTGAACAAGCTGAGCGAAGGATCACCGAATATTCTGGATCTGATTCGCAGTGGTGAAGCTCATTTCATCGTCAACACGTTGACGAAGGGCAAGACACCGGAGCGCGACGGATTCCGGATTCGCCGTGAAGCGGTAGAGAATGGCGTCGTTTGTATGACTTCGTTGGATACAGTTGAAGCGTTGTTGCGTATGCTTGAGGCGATTAATTTTACATCCCAGCCAATGCCTGTCTATGCGGACAGCAAATAAATCATGTAACAAGGAAGCGAGGCGGTTTCATGAGCACAACGACACCGTGGAGCGAGCGGATAATGGTGGCACTCGACTATCCGGATGAAGCAGGCGCTACGAAGCTGATCAATGAGCTTCAGGGGATTCCTTGCTGGATGAAAGTCGGGATGCAGTTATTCTATGCAGCAGGACCTGGCTTCTTGGAGAAGCTGAAGCTTCAAGGGTATCGAGTGTTTCTCGACCTGAAGCTACATGATATCCCGAATACGGTGAAGGGGGCTTCTGCGAGCGTTGCCCAGCTTGGCGTGGACATGTTTAATGTGCACGCAGCTGGTGGCGTAGCGATGATGGAAGCGGCGCTTGAAGGCGCGGCGCAAGGGGCAACGGCGGCCGGCCTGCAGCAACGGCCGCTTGTCATCGGCGTGACGCAGCTGACGAGTACGAGCCAGCAGACGCTGAACGACGAGATTGGCATTCCCGGATCGGTGCTCGATGCGGTCATGCGATATGCGTCGTTCACGAGGCAAGCTGGCCTCGACGGCGTCGTTTGCTCCGCACATGAGGCTGCGCCGATTAAGCGCGCCATCGGCGCCGATTTCGTTACGGTGACGCCGGGCATTCGTCCGGCGGGTACCGATATCGGCGATCAGTCGCGCGTGATGACGCCGCAGCAAGCTTTTGCCCAAGGGAGCGACTATATCGTCATCGGTCGGCCGATTACGGCTTCGCCTGACCCGCGTCGAGCGATGGAATCGATTATTAAGGAGTTGGACGAGCAATGAGTGCGGCATTAGAGCAACGGATCGCCGAAGCGTTACTGCGAATTGGAGCGGTTGGCCTTCGTCCGAACGATCCTTTTACATGGACTAGCGGGATTAAATCCCCGATTTATTGCGATAATCGATTGACGATCTCCTATCCGGAAGTTCGCAATCTGATTGCCGACGGCTTTGCCTCGATTATTCGGGAGCATTATCCGCAAACAGAAGTCATTGCAGGTATCGCCACAGGCGGCATTCCACATGGTGCTTGGGTGGCGGATCGACTCAACTTGCCTATGATCTACATTCGAGATAAAGCGAAGGGACACGGCAAACAGAATGTGATTGAAGGACTGTTACAACCAGGACAAAAAGTGGTCTGCATAGAGGATCTTTTTTCGACAGGGGGCAGTTCACTTAAGGCATCGACCGCGGTTCGCGAAGCGGGTGCTGAAGTGATCGCGACTTTGTCTATTTTCACCTACCAGTTCCAACAGTGTTCCGATTCGTTCGCGGAGGCTGGAATTCCAATTGCCTCACTGTCGAACTATTCGACGCTAATCGATGTGGCGTTGCAAGAAGGACGAATTACGGAAGGCGATTTGGCCTCCCTCAGGATGTGGCGCGAGAATCCATCCGCTTACCGTGCACCAGAATGAATCAAACAACTTCTCGGAATTCCAATCGGGAAGTGGGAAGGAAGTTGCCCCGATGACAACTAACCTAGAATCAAAGTCTTTGGCCCTGTTGCAGGCGATCCGCCCGTGGTTCCCACAAGAGGATGCCTACTTGGTCGACTTGGCCCGTTATGATATGAATGCAAGGCTGCTGGTTGGAATCGCGTTGGTGGGTTCCGAAGAGCAGGAGGAAGCGGAGACGTTGTTCGATAGCATTATCCAATTCGAAGCGACGGGCGAAGGCGAAGATTGGACGCATGTGAAAAGACGCGCCTGCCTCGAGCTAGCCCAGCTGAAGATGGATCAACTGAAATACGACGAAGCCGAGGATGTACTCTGGAAAGCCCGCAACGAGCTGATCCCTGCGGTTAAAGACGATATTTCCAAGGAAGACATCTCCCTGTTAATTGCCCAATGCCGATTTGGTCAAGGATTCATTCAAGAAGCCATCGACCGGGCAGAGGAAGTGCTGCGCAAACAAAACAGTGATCAAGCTGACGACGTCAAGTTAGCGAGAACGTATCAACAATTAGGTTGGTTCCATTTGCATAAAATGGACGTTCCCCTCGCGCTACAGCATATGAAACAAGCGATGAGACTAGCCCCTGCCCTGGACCGTGAGCTCGTTGATGAAGCAATTGTGGCAGAGCAGACCGGCGATTTTGAGAAGGCAATTGGGCATTATTTTGATTCCATCCAGTTTGATATCGAATAGAATATAACGTTGGATTCTAGCAACGATGGAATGAGGAAGCGAGAGGGGGAGAGAGCGATGCAACGAAGGGTGCACAGCGATGAGGTAAAGGTGGCCGTTCTGCAGAAGCTTGCCGAACGAGGAGTCGATCTTTCCGATGTAGCTGAAATTGT
>JBILCE010000150.1:0-3568 GCA_044353305.1 Paenibacillus sp. | reverse complement strand
CGCCATCACAATCGTAGGCAATTGTCTGAACTTCCTGCGTATGACCACTGGTCGCGCCTTTGTGCCAATATTGCCCGCGGGACCGACTCCAGAACCAAGTTTGCCCGGTTTCAGCCGTCTTTTTTAGCGACTCTCGATTCATATAGGCCATCATAAGCACATCTTTACTTACTGCATCTTGAATAATTGCAGGTACGAGTCCCGCTTCATCGAACTTCACTTGAGCAAGGAGTTGTTCAATCGCTACATCTGTAAATGTGGTTTCCCTTACCATTAACGCACCTCCACTCCCTTTGGTCGTAGTACATCTTTGACCCCTTGTATGGATAACTCTTTCCAGTGAAAAATGGTCGCGGCAAGTCCCGCATCAGCTTTTCCGTCCGTAAATACATCATAGAAATGCTCCGCCTTACCCGCTCCACCTGACGCAATGACGGGAATCCCCACGAGTTCAGAGACCGCCCTTGTCAACTTTACATCGAAGCCATCTTTCGTCCCATCCGTATCCATGCTGGTAAGCAACAATTCTCCAGCGCCTAGTGTTTCCGCACGTTTGGCCCACTCAAACGCACGAATTCCTGTCGCATTTCGCCCACCATGTGTGTATACTTCCCATTCGCCCCATTCGACGTTATATTTCGCGTCGATGGCAACGACAATGCACTGACAACCGAACCGCTTCGCACCATCCGAGATGAGCGCTGGGTTTCGAACTGCTGCTGTATTAATGCCAATCTTGTCCGCGCCCGCGCGTAGCATTCTCGTCATGTCCTCGACGCTAGAGATCCCGCCCCCAACCGTAAACGGAATCGAAATTTCGCCGGCCGTCTGACGAACCACGTCGACCATCGTCGCTCGACCTTCATGTGATGCCGAAATGTCCAGGAAGACCAACTCATCCGCATTTTCCCGATCATAAAGCGCAGCAAGCTCTACCGGATCCCCTGCATCACGCAAATTGACAAAGTTGACGCCCTTCACCACTCGCCCATCCTTTACGTCGAGGCAAGGAATAATTCGTTTGCACAACATGTGATTCTCTCCTTTACGACTTACCCACCAAAACCTACCACAAGATCAAATCAATCCGTTCCCATATGCCAGAACATCACGATAAGCCAATTGACCACCGAAAATATCAAGTGCACTTCCGATCGTAATATCTAGCTTTCCTCCGGTCAATTCACGGAACCGCTCCAAATCAGCGATAGACCGAACGCCACCCGCATAAGTTGTCGGAATGGATGTCCATTCCGCTAGTTGCGCAGCAAGCCGCTCCTGCACGCCCTCGCGTTTGCCTTCTACATCGACCGCATGGATCAGCAGTTCATCGCAAAACGTCTCCAACCGCGCAATATTATCAGCATTGACTTCAAAATCACTAAACGTCCGCCACTGATTTGTAACCACATAATAGTTGCCGTCCCGCTCCTTGCAGCTTAAGTCAATAACGAGTCGTTGCTTCCCCACTTTTGAGACGATCTTTTGAAGATTCTCTTGATGGAGTTTACCCTCTTGAAAAATATACGACGTTACAATCACATGCGAGGCGCCTAGATCCAAATAATGAATGGCATTGTCCGCCGTGATTCCGCCGCCAATTTGCAGTCCGCCAGGATAGGCTGCCAACGCTTCCGTCGCAGCTTCTTCATTCCCTCCACCGAGCATAATAATATGCCCACCTTTTAGGGCGTCTCTTCTATACATGTCCGCATAATAACCGGGGGAATGTGACGAGACGAAGTTTTCTACCACTTGCGAGGGGTCCGACTGTAACGTTTCCCCAACGATTTGCTTAACCTTGCCTTGATGGATATCGATACACGGTCTAAATTTCATATAGCATGACCCTTTACTGGTTTGGTTAGTTTCTTAACGTCCGGCAAATTGATGACTAAGCTGCAAAAATTGACCGAGGAGCTTGATGCCAAGTTCGCCGCTTTTTTCCGGGTGAAATTGCATACCGTACACGTTCTCGTGTCCCACAATTGCGGTTACCGGTCCATGATAATCGGTCGATGCAAGCAGATCGCCAGGTCGATCCGGCTTCACATGATAAGAATGAACGAAATAAACGTACCCTTCCTCAAGACCGGAAAGGAGCGAGCCTACTGCCCCTGCTTTTGTATACTGTAGTTTATTCCAGCCCATATGTGGAACTTTGAAGTCACCTTGGAACCGAACTACGTGGCCCGGAAGCAATCCAAGCCCCTCATGCACGCCATGCTCCTCGCTCTTGTCAAACAGTAGCTGCATACCTAAGCAAATGCCCAGCAAAGGCTTGCCACTTCTAGCATAGTTGCGCACGACTTCAAATAGGCCACTAGATCTAAGTTCGCTGACCGCATCACCAAATGCCCCAACACCTGGCAAAATCGCCGCCGATGATGCCATAATTTGCGATGCATCCGCCGTCACAACTACATCAAAGCCCAGTCGCTCAACCGCTTTACCCACACTATGCAAATTACCCATCCCATAGTCGATAATCGCGATCATCCCTATAGCACTCCCTTCGTCGAAGGAACCCCCTGCACCCGCGGATCGATCGTTGTCGCTTCATCCAGCGCACGGCCCAATCCCTTGAAGATCGCTTCGATCATATGGTGCGTGTTAGACCCATAGTGCACAATAACGTGTAAAGTAATTCTCGCCTCCAACGCAAGTTTCCATAGAAACTCATGCACTAACTCCGTGGAGAAGCTGCCTACCTGCGCCGATGGAAATTGTGCCCGATATTCTAGGTGCGGTCTGTTGCTAACATCAATCACAACCTGCGCCAGCGCCTCATCCATTGGCAAGAACACATTTGCATAACGTTTAATACCTTTTTTGTCCCCAAGTGCTTCCCGAATCGTTTGGCCCAGACAAATCCCAATATCTTCTACTGTGTGATGATCATCTACATCCACATCGCCTTGTGCATTTACTTTCAAATCAAAGTGACCATGCTTCGTAAACAAATCCAACATGTGATTCAAAAAAGGAACATCCGTCTCAATTTCACAAACCCCAGTCCCATCGATGCCAAATGACAACGCGATGTCAGTCTCCCCCGTCTTGCGAGCAACGCTTGCTGTCCGTCCTTGTGCCGCTTCACCCATTTGTTTTCTCCCCCTCATGATCAAGTCTAACTTGTATAGCTCGCGCATGTCCTTCAAGCCCTTCATGTCGCGCCAACGTCATAATTGCTTCCCCATTTGCGAGCAAAGCTTTCTTACTATATGATATCACGCTTGACTTCTTCAAGAAATCATCAACGTTAAGTGCTGAAGAGAATCGAGCTGTCCCATTCGTGGGCAAAATGTGATTCGGTCCCGCAAAATAATCACCGACCGACTCTGCGCTATACGCTCCTAGAAAAATAGCGCCTGCATTCTCGATTTGTGGTAATACGGCGAACGGATCTGTCACCATGACCTCAAGATGCTCCGGTGCGAGCCTATTAACGATGGCAATACCCTCAGCGAGCGAGTCCACCGTGAGCACGGCACCGTAGTTGTCGATAGAGCGTTCGGCGATTGTCCGCTTCGGCAACACCGCTAACTGACGATCGACCTCATCTGCT
>JBILCE010000149.1:0-3571 GCA_044353305.1 Paenibacillus sp. | reverse complement strand
ATCCACAATGCCATCGAGAATGGTGCAATTGAAAGCGAAGCCATTATAACCGCCATTGCAATCCTGATCTTCATCGGAGCAATCGGTAAATCAGGTCAATTTCCATTGCATACCTGGCTTCCAGATGCGATGGAAGGTCCGACGCCAATTAGTGCGCTTATTCATGCAGCAACAATGGTAGCAGCAGGCGTATACTTGGTAGCACGCACGTATGATATTTTTCTTGCATCGGAAACGGCACTTTTAGTCGTGGCTATTGTCGGCGGTTTTACGGCGTTGTTTGCTGCAACAATCGGCACAGCTCAAAATGACATCAAGCGAATCCTCGCCTACTCGACTGTTAGCCAACTCGGCTACATGATGATGGCGCTGGGATTCGGTACTTACACCGCTTACACCGCAGGTATTTTTCACCTGTTCACACACGCGTTCTTCAAAGCTCTGCTGTTCTTAGGAGCAGGTAGTGTCATCCACGCTGTACATTCACAAAACATCCATGATATGGGTGGCGTTGGACGCAAAATGAAGCTTACCGCATGGACGTTCGGGATTGGTGCACTGGCGTTGTCTGGTATTTTCCCATTGTCTGGATTTTGGTCGAAAGACTCAATCCTAACAGAGGCTTATCATCACAACACGATCTTGTTCGTGGTTGGATTACTAGCAGCTTTCTTTACTGCCTTTTACATGTCACGATTGTTCTTCTTAGTTTTCACAGGTAAACCTAGGACAATTGGAGCCGAGCACGCACATGAATCACCGACTTCCATGACGATTCCACTCATTGTTCTAGCGATAATGGCTGTAATTGCAGGGGCTGTTTCCATCCCAGGTATCCAACCTTGGCTTGGTGAATGGTTAAACGAGTCAGCGCCACATGAAGAAGCGAATATACTCGTCATGGTATTATCGTCGTTAGTTGGTGTGCTGGGTATTGGTCTTGGTTGGGCCATGTATGCGAAAGGAAGCATTCAGCGTAATCTTGTCACAAGCAGAGCCCCATGGTTATACCAATTAGTCCATCGCAAATACTATATTGATGAAACCTATCACATTTTGATTGTAAAACCACTTCAAGGCCTCGGCCATCTTATTAACTTGTTCGACGTTTACATTGTAGATGGTATCGTTCGGTTAACAGCCTCGGCCACTGTTGGATTGGGTAGATTGAGTTCAAGACTGCAGAATGGTCAGATGCAAACATACGGTCTCGTGATGTTGTTGGGGCTCCTGCTCATTACCCTTGCGCTCGTGGGAAGGAGGTTAATCCATGTTGGCTGATTACCCGATTTTAAGCCTTATCACGTTCTCGCCTCTACTAGGAGTGCTCTTACTTCTATTGATGCCTAAGCATCAAGGACAATGGATCAAGACCATCGGGATTTCCACTGCATTCATTCCGCTCGCTTTGACGATTTGGTTGTACGTGGACTATAACTACAAGCTTTTTGGTCCTCAATATGGCGAATTTCACAATTGGATTCAAATCCCGTTTAATACGGAAGCGTTGCAAAGTGTAAATTCTTTGATTCTAAAATTTGATTACAATCTAGCCGTTGACGGATTGTCGTTGCCACTTGTTTTCCTGACCGCCTTAATTGGCGCGATGGCGGCTCTCGCTTCGGTGAACATCAAGAAAAGATGGAAGAGCTACTTCATCTGGTTTTTGTTGCTTGAAACGGGTATGTTCGGCGTATTCCTTGCCCAGGATCTGTTCTTGTTCTTCGTTTTCTTTGAATTGACGATCATCCCTATGTTCTTCTTGATCGGCATATGGGGCTACTTCAATCGAGAAAAGGCAGCGATAAAATTCCTGATTTACAACGGGGTCGGATCGGCGATTATGTTAGTCGCTTTCTTGATCCTTATCGCAACTGCTGGATTTTCTGCTGTGGAGAGTACGGAAACAATTGACATTTATTTCTCAGGTAATTTGAGTGAAATCATAAATAACTTGTTTACGAATGCTGAATCGTACGTCTCAAATGCCTCTGATGATAATCCATTCTATCTAGGCGAATCTGCCATGTGGATCGTGTTTAGTCTACTTTTGATCGCATTCGGGATAAAATTACCAATTTTTCCTTTCCATACGTGGATGCTAAAAGTACACCAAGAAGCACCACCATCTGTTGTTATGATTCACTCGGGAATATTGTTGAAGATGGGTGGTTACGGTCTAATCCGGTTCGGCATTCTGCTCTTTCCAGCACAGGCGCAGGAAATGGCATGGGTGCTAGCGTTACTCGGTGTAATTAACATAATTTATGGGGCTGTACTAGCTTTTGTGCAGACCGATTTCAAGCTTGTGTTGGCTTACTCCAGTATTAGTCATATGGGCATTGTCCTAATTGGGATCGCCTCTTTCAATCAAATCGGACTAGAGGGAGCGGTCTTCCAACTGGTTTCACACGGTCTGATTTCTGCCTTGTTTTTCTTATTAGTAGGTAGCATCTACGAACGGACACAGACTACGAGGTTGGATGAGCTGGGCGGATTAGCCAAATCGGCCCCTTTTATAAGTGGAATTCTACTGATAGCGGGTATGGCTTCACTCGGGTTACCTGGGTTGTCCGGTTTTATTAGCGAGTTTCTCGCGTTCCTCGGCTTGTTCGAAACCATGAAAACAATAACGATAATAGGTGCACTAGGCATTATTTTAGCCGCTGTATATGTATTGCGTGGGGTACTGAATATTACGTTCGGACCGATGAAAGAAGCGTACTCAGGTATCCGCGATGCGCGACTGATCGAAGCCATTCCGATGATCGTGCTAGTAGCATTCATCCTGTTACTAGGCATATACCCTAGTGTACTTAGCCAGTCTTTGCACCAGACGGCAGGAGAATTTCAGCAATTTATTCAAAATTATAATGCAGGTACAGGGAGGTAGTCCGGTGGAACAACTGAACGGTTTAACAATCAATCATCTGTACCACCTTGCTCCGGAACTTACCTTAATCATCGCAGCAGTCGTCATGACATTGATCGACTTGTTCTTACCGAATAAGACGAGCCGTCATACACTAGGCGGACTGGCACTATTGGCATTCGCAGTATCCGCCTTCTTCCTAATCGTCAGACTCGGAGTAGACGAACCGATCTCTATATTAAATGGAAGTTATCGAGTCGATGATTTTGGTAACCTACTCAAGCTTGTATTCTTAGTTGCGTCAGCTTTGATCGTCACGATGAGTCTAGGCTCGATGAAAGAAGAAGAGCCACACGTTGGAGAATACTATTCCTTAATGCTCGCAGCATTAGTAGGGGCAATGGTAATGACGTCGACTGCCGATCTGATTACCATGTTCGTTGGACTTGAATTACTAAGCATAACATCCTACATTCTTGTAGGCTTGCGCAAAAAGAATCTTCAATCGAACGAAGGGGCGTTTAAGTATCTTGTCCTCGGTGGTATTTCTTCGGCAACATTGCTTTACGGAATGTCATTCCTTTACGGAACGACCGGATCGACGAACCTAGGATTGATCCGACAAGGTTTAATTGAGAATGGATCATCTTTTCCAGCGCTAATCTATCTCGCATTTTTCTTGATCGTTGCGGGCATTGG
>JBILCE010000148.1:0-3580 GCA_044353305.1 Paenibacillus sp. | reverse complement strand
ACGTTTAAGTAGGTCACGGTCGCAATGATTAGGATTCCAGCGTTCAGGGTCATCCGTTGGATGAGCGGCCACATAAAATCCATCATCTTTCCAGACGACAGCTGTGTATCCGAATAAGGGTAATACTTGTGACTTATCTGATTTCACATAACCTGGTAGTAAAAGTCGAGTGTACCCTTGCGGCATCAGAGCGCCAACAGCTGTATACGATCCCTCTAACGGCATCATCTTTCCCGTTAGCCGATCAACACAGATCGGGGTCGTATGAGGCAGACTAACCAAAGTTGCTCCTTCTGGAAGCGGGATTAGTTCGTCCTCATTAATTTCCACAATCATATCCCCGCTTCGGGCAAGCGCCACATAGTCGGGGTCATCGAATACATTACCATTATGATCAGCATATACCAAATTCATTGAAAAACCTCATTTCGACAGCTTACGAGGCAGAGTTACGGGTTCGTTTGGTCGGACCTCCGGAATCCTTTTTGCTATCCAATGTGTCTAAAAATTCTTGATTTGTCTTCGTGTCACTCACTTTTTTCAAGAATGCTTCTGTGAATTCATGCGATTCTTGCATGTTTTTACGTAGCGTCCATAGCTTATCAAGTTCATCTTTCGTCAACAGCATTTCTTCGCGGCGTGTCCCTGAGCGACGTATGTCGATAGCCGGAAACACACGGCGTTCCGCTAACTTGCGATCCAAATGAAGTTCGAGATTTCCTGTGCCCTTAAATTCCTCGTAAATCACATCATCCATACGGGAACCCGTCTCAATCAGTGCTGTAGCCAAAATGGTTAAGCTACCGCCTTCTTCAATATTTCGCGCTGCACCGAAAAACCTCTTCGGCCGGTGGAATGCCCCTGGATCTATACCGCCTGAAAGTGTGCGCCCCGTAGGTGGAACGACCAAATTATAAGCACGAGCAAGCCGCGTAATGCTATCTAATAGAATAACAACATCTTTCTTACTCTCTACAAGTCGCTGCGCCCTTTCCATCACAAGCTCGGCAACTTTAATATGATTCTCTGGCATTTCATCAAATGTCGAGGCAATAACTTCCCCTTTTACCGAACGTTGCATATCCGTTACTTCCTCCGGACGCTCATCGATCAGCAGGACGAACAGTTCCACTTCAGGATGATTTGTGGAAATACTATTGGCAATTTCCTTTAAAAGGAGAGTCTTGCCTGCTTTAGGCGGGGCGACAATGAGACCGCGCTGTCCAAATCCGACTGGGCAAAGTAGATCCATAACACGTGAGGCCAATTGAGTAGGGGTTGTTTCTAGAACCATCTTTTTTTGCGGATAAAGAGGGGTTAAGGCTGGAAAATGGAGCCTTTCTGCAGCTACTGCAGGGTTCTCACCGTTGACCGCTTCGACTTGAAGTAGGCCAAAGTATCGCTCATTTTCTTTGGGAGTTCGACACTTACCCGATACCAGATCACCTGACCGAAGATCAAACTTTCGGATTTGGGAAGCGGAAATGTAAATATCCTCATTACTTGGCAAGTAATTGATCGGCCTTAAAAAACCGAAGCCCTCTGGCAAAATATCGAGTGTTCCCTGCATAAACAGCAGGCCACTCTTTTCTGCTTGTGCGCGTAGAATAGCAAAAATAAGCTCGCGTTTCTTCAATTGTCCGTAGGAAGCAATTTCATGTCCTTTAGCAAGCTTATAAAGCTCGGTCAGCTTAAGCGTCTCTAGCTGAGCCAGTTGCATATTCATCTATGTAACCACCACACTTTTCGTTTTAGTCCTACATTATTATAGTAACCTATTCTGTATTCTTGTATTCTAATTAATAGAAAAGTGTTAAGAATCTCTCCAAATTTCCGCGCCCAATCTGATCAAATTCGGAACTAGATTCTCATAACCTCGGTCAATGTATTCGACTCCCGTCACCTCGGTCACGCCGTTTATTGCTACTAGACCTGCTAAGACCAGTGCTGCACCAGCACGTAAGTCAGTTGCATTGACTTTCGCTGCGGAAAGCACACTTTGTTCGATAATGGCAGAGCGACCATCTAACTTGATCTTGGCTCCCATGCGAATCAGTTCAGGAACATGTTTGAATCGGTTGCTATATACATAATCGGTTAAGATACTTGTCCCTCTTGCTTGAGTAAGTAGAGTGGTCATAGGGGATTGAATGTCTGTAGCAAAACCAGGATAGACAAGTGCTTTTACATCGACTGCCTCATAATTCGGTTGTCCTACTACACGAATCGACTCATCCATCTCATAGATATGGACGCCCATTTCCTGCAATTTCGCTGTAATTGCTTCCATATGCTTGGGAATAATGTTGTCCACCAATACGTCCCCACGTGTCACTGCCGCAGCGATCATGTAAGTTCCCGCTTGAATACGGTCCGGTAAAATGGAATGGCGACAACCACTCATACTACTTACGCCTACTATCCGGATAGTTTCCGTACCGGCCCCTTTAATCTTCGCACCCATTGCATTAAGTAGGGTGGCTACATCTATAATTTCAGGCTCTTTTGCCGCATTTTCAATGATCGTAACACCTTTGGCTCTTGAAGCCGCCAGCATAATGTTTATGGTCGCACCAACACTAACAACGTCTAAATAAATCTTTGCTCCGCGAAGTTCTTTGGCACGGAGATAAATAGCCCCGTCTTCATGGTGAACAGATGCTCCTAATGCTTCGAATCCCTTAATGTGTTGATCAATTGGTCTAGGTTCAAAATCACAGCCGCCAGGTAAGCCGATAACCGCTTCCCCGAATCGTCCAAGCAGAGCTCCCATCAAATAATAAGAAGCACGCAATTTTGTAACGTTGCCATTTTTCAGAGCGACAGACTTGAACGATGTTGGATCAATCGTCATCTGATCATTCTTACGCTCAACAGTGCCGCCTAACTCTTTAAGTAAATCAGTTAAAATATCCACATCGCTAAGTAGTGGCATGTTATCTAAAATAACTGTTGATTCAGCCAATATGGTGGCGGGAACGAGGGCAACCGCACTATTCTTGGCGCCGCTAATCGTAACTGTGCCGCGAAGTGGATTGCAGCCCACGATGCAAAGCTTGTCCATCTCTATCCTCCTGATGTTTCTACTTACAAACATAAAGGGAAAGCACCCTTAACTAGGGCGCTTATCCCTATGTACAATCGAAAAATGGAATCGTTTAACCTTTACCAGCACTGCCGAAAAGCTCGATCTTGGACTTCACAACTTCAACCATCGCTTGACGGGCAGGTGTAAGATATTTGCGCGGGTCATATACTTTGGCGTCTTTCGCGAGTACCGTGCGAATCGTCTCTGTACAAGCCACTTGATTCTCCGTGTTAACATTAATTTTACCTACACCTGACAAGATTGACTTGCGAATCATTTCGTCAGGCACACCGGAACCGCCATGTAGAACAACCGGTACAGGAATAGCGGAAGCCACTTTCTCGATGATATCGAAACGAATATTAGGCTCGCCCGCATACATGCCATGCGCTGTTCCAACTGCAATTGCGACGCAATCTACGCCTGTTTCCTCGTAGAATCGAATTGCTTCTTCTGGCTTTGCAAGGTTAGCATCTTCCTCATCAACGCTAA
>JBILCE010000147.1:0-3606 GCA_044353305.1 Paenibacillus sp. | reverse complement strand
TTCGTTTCAAGAAGATGAAAGCGGAAGCCGAACCGATTTCTGTTATAACTGCATATGACTATCCTTCAGCAAAGCTTGCCGAGGAGGCAGGTGTTGACGCGATTCTTGTGGGGGATTCCCTCGGAAATGTGGTGCTCGGTTACGACTCCACGCTCCCCGTCACGATTGAAGATATGGTATACCACACTCGTGCGGTGACACGTGCTACGCAAATTCCACTTGTTATCGCAGACATGCCATTTTTAACCTATCATGGAAGCATTGATGAAATGTTTCGCAATGTATCTAGAGTGATGCAAGAAGGTAGGGCAAAGGCTGTCAAAATGGAGGGTGGACGGGAAGTCGTCGCCAACATTGAAGCATGCGTGAACGCAGGGATACCTGTAATGGGTCATCTCGGTTTAACTCCGCAATCTGTTCATCAAATTGGCGGATATTATGTACAAGGTAAACTGCCCAAACAGGCACAGCGTCTAGTAGATGATGCGAAGGCGTTAGAGCAGGCAGGAGCATTTGCGGTCGTACTTGAACTTGTCACCGACGAACTGGCAGCTTATATAACACAACAATTATCGATCCCTACAATTGGTATTGGAGCCGGGGTAGGATGCGATGGCCAGGTCTTGGTTTATCATGATTTACTGCAGTATGGGACGTCGGGACCAACCAAAAAATTCGTCAAAACGTACGCAAACATCGGCGACTCGATTCGAGATGGTATACGTCAATACGTAGATGATGTGAAAAAACGGCAGTTTCCTGCTACAGAGCATACGTTTCAGGGTGATCGCGATGTCATGCAGCAATTGTATGGTAACTTCCGAAATCAGACGGAGGAATAAATAGGATGATCGTAATCAGAACAGTTTCCGTGCTACGTAAAGTTCTTGCAGTGCGCAAAGCAGAGCTCTACACCTCTGGATTGCATAGTGAGATTGGTTTCGTTCCGACTATGGGCTTTTTACATGATGGACATGCTAGCCTAATGAAGAGAGCTAGAAGTGAATGTGGGATCGTTGTGCTAAGTGTTTTTGTGAATCCATTACAATTTGGTCCGAATGAAGATTTTGAAAGATATCCAAGGGATGAAGCACGAGATAGCGCCTTAGCGGAAGCATGTGGAGTTGATTTTGTGTTCATGCCCGCTGTCCACGAGATGTATTCCCAACCATCCAAGACGAATGTATCGGTCAGTAAAATAACCGAGCGTCTTTGCGGGGCATCTAGGCCTGGACATTTTGACGGTGTTTGTACGGTTGTTTCTAAGCTCTTTCATATTGTCGATCCCGATCGAGCTTATTTTGGACTAAAGGATGCTCAACAAGTAGCTGTGATTCAACAAATGGTCGATGATTTAAATATGAGAGTGCAAATCGTACCTTGCCCAACTATTCGTGAAGAAGACGGGCTAGCGAAAAGTTCGCGAAATGTATATCTCCAAAAAGAGGAACGTGAACAAGCATTAGTGTTATCCAGGGTGCTAAGTAAGGTTGATCGATGGTTACAAGAGTCACCGGATGATATACAGGTAGTTCATCAGCGGATCGTCAATACGATTCTACAACAGCCGTTGGCAAAAATGGATTATGTGGAGATCGTCCATTATCCTTCACTCGAGCCGATTCAGAGTTACCGCCGAGAAAACGGAGCTTTGACACTAGTGGCGTTAGCTGTTCGATTCGGTGGAACACGATTAATCGACAATCGATTACTTGAATATACAGAGCAGGGGGAATGACCAAATGTTCCGAACGATGATGAAATCTAAGATACATCGCGCTACCGTAACGGAGGCTAATTTAAATTATGTTGGTAGTATTACAATAGACGAGGATTTACTTGATACTGTCGATATGCTTCCACATGAGAAAGTTCAAGTTGTAAACAATAACAATGGTGCCCGTTTGGAAACATATATTATTGCAGGTCCCCGGGGAACAGGGGTAATCTGTTTAAATGGAGCGGCGGCACGGCTTGTTCAACCTGGTGACACCGTGATTATCATATCCTATGCAATGATGAGTGATGAGGAGTCGAGACATCATGAGCCACGTATAGCGATATTGGATAAAACAAACAAGGTACAAAGTTTGATTACGAACGAACCACATTCTACGGTGCTTGATTAATATGTGGAAGTATGTTTACTCTTTCCTTTAGCCGATCCAATTTGATATGCTAGAAGCGCATGATTGGGAGAGGACGGATGGCTTGAATGAAGTTTGCGGTCATTGATTTTGAAACGACTGGCAGCGGGTCGACGGATGAAATCATTCAGGTTGGACTTGTGATCATAGATGAGTTTGAAATAATCGAACGATATAGCTCCTTGATTAAACCTACGGTAACAATTCCAACATTTATTACCCAATTAACGGGAATCGATATGGAACTGGTGGAAGATGCACCTTCCATTGATGACGTGGTACCCGAAATACAACGTCGTATTTATGATTGTACTCTTGTAGCCCATCAAGCCTCATTTGATCTCGGGTTTCTTCAGCGCGCGCTTGATTTATGCGGCTATAGCCCATTCAGCGGTCGAGTTCTAGACACGATGGATGTATTGCCAATTGCATTCCCAACCTTACCAGGATACAGTTTGTCAGTTGTGGCGAATGCTCTAAATATTGCGCATGATAGACCGCATCAAGCCGATAGCGACGCTGAAGTGACAGCGTTAGTCTGGTTGCGATGCTTACAGAAACTATTGCATCTTCCATTGATTACATTACAACGCGTGGCTGAATTATTTGCAGTCGACGTTTCGGATACGAAATGGTTGATAGAAGAGTTACTTCAGTTAAAGGAACTATCCGCTAATCAAAATGACGACAGTTACCGTTATTATCGACAATTTGCTCTGTCCATTGATGATTGGGGAACGGAAGATCTCGTTCGAGATCCGGATACGTTTAATCAGCTTACTTCAACCACATTCGATTCGTTCTATGAGGATATTAAACAATCCCTTCGGAATAAGTTCCAGCAATACGAAGAACGTGACGCGCAGGATCAGATGCTACAACAAGTTAACACCTCGTTTGAGGATGATTACCATTTAATGATTGAAGCAGGCACTGGAACGGGCAAGTCGCTTGGTTACTTGATTCCTGCGCTTTACTATTCGATGAAACATGAGAAGAAAGTCATTGTTAGTACTCATACGATTAATCTTCAAGAGCAAATCCGTAATCGAGATATCCCACTTTTACATGATATATTTCCAATCCCATTTAACGCCTCCTTGCTAAAAGGACGTAGTCACTATTTATGTTTGCGTAAATTTGAGCAGAAGATTACTACCCAAGATTTCGAACCAGTCAAGGATGAACGGGTGAGTGCTGCACAAATGGTCGTTTGGTTAGGCGAGACAAAGCAAGGAGACGATGAGGAATTATATTTTGGTAACAGGGGTTCTGAATTTTGGCATTCGGTTTCGAGCGACGCAGATTCATGTCTAAACCGTGCTTGTCCATGGTTTAAAAAATGTTTTTATCATCGTGCACGCCACGATGCGGGTGAAGCCGATGTGGTCATCACAAACCATTCATTATTATTTACGGATGTTAAGGCGGAGAGTCGTATTTTGCCGTCTTATAAGCA
>JBILCE010000146.1:0-3617 GCA_044353305.1 Paenibacillus sp. | reverse complement strand
CGCGATAAACAAATCCGTTCAAACTGCGCGTGGAAGGCGGTTTTGATAATCTGTTCATCGAACAGATCACGTTTCAGCTCTTCTGGTATACGTTCGCCGTTCGCCAAATCCAGAAGTTTGATCTCCCCTTCGTCATAGGCATACGCCATCAATACAATTTCAAAGCTCGGACTTGCCGCATAGGCATAGACCCCACATGTGGTGAGGTCTATATCGCTATAGGTTTCGAGATCAATACTGAGGGTACGCATCAGGCTAAAAAGTCGTCCACATCGACGGTTGCAAAGTCATCCTCGGCGCGATTGCGTCCCCCTAACGCTTCACCGTCTGACCACTTTTGAATGTTTTGTAGTCCACAAGCGATGCCTTTGTTCCCGTTTTGATTGAATGCATAAAAGGTAATACTTGCCCGTCCGTAACAACCGCTATACAGGTCGTTCGGGTCGAGAATTGCCCGTAGTTCTTTGTCCACAATTCCCGGGCGGTTCTTACTATTGGTGTTGATGAAATAACTGTCTTTATAGGCTTCCTCGTCAGGTCGTTCGTGGTCCCCATCGCGCAGGGGAAGTTTAAGTGTCGCTGGCACTTTTCCTCCGAATTTGGATGTTCCCTCTTTAATGGCATGATCAATCGCACGATTGATATCCGTGATCGTTTTTTTGTCGGACTTTGGAATGATGAGCGAGACACTGTACTTCTCATCACCCCCGTTAATTGATTTCGGTTCAAACACATGGACATAACTAAATCTGACTTTTCCTGTAATGACTTTGGTGGACTCCATTTCGTTATTCCTCCTTAAAATCGGCTGCTGCCGTTTGATAATGGGTCATCGGGGGTCGTTTATCCGATAAGGGGACCAAGGTAGGCTTTCCCTCAGGTTTGTCCACCCAAGCGGATAACAGTTCGACAAACCGAGTTTTTCCTAGCCGTTTTTCCATGTCGCTAATCCCTAGCAAAGTTTGTTTGTAGATATCTGAAATACCGGCTGCGTGAAGCACGTCGATCACGTCGGCTTCACTTGTGTATCTACGATACGATCGCCCTTCCACCAGTTTAAATCCCGGCCACTCGATGCCTTCCTCCATGGCCATCTGCGTCGCATAGGCATACACTTCGGTTGCCCATTGGGAAAGCTTGTCCGCCATGCTAAGCACCTCCGCCATCTCATCACGGGTCAGTAAGGGGGCAGGTTTCCAATCGTGGCGGGTTAGGGCTACAAATGAATCGGCCCTTGCTCTGCACGCATGTCGGGCTTTGCAAAAACGGCAGTGATCCCCGGGAACATAGTCCCCTGCTCCTTCCCAAGCAAGTTTCGCCTTCGGTTGAAGGTCCTGCTGAGCCCAACACAGCAACTCCTCTTTTGTGAGTTCATACGTGGATATGGCCTCAAGTCTCGGTTGGCAGATAATCATCCGAATCTGTTCGATGTCGTACAGGTTGTCAAATAGATGGCATGCACCGAGTGCATAAAGCTTCATTTGAGGATTCCGATCAGCTTCCACCACAACCCCTTTCCCATACTTCAAATCGACAATTTCAAGTAACCCATCGGCAATGATCACAAGGTCTCCCGTCCCAAATCCGTCTTGCACATAGTTTGAGTAATCGAGTCGTTGTTCGAACAAAATGATGGGGTCCTTGCATCTTCGTTTTGCCGACTCGATCAATTCAGAAGCAAACTCCACATACAAATCCGTATAATACTCGAGATCAGGGCTATCAAAGCTACTCGTTGGACGTGTACTCGTTTGACCCATATACAACCTTAATTTATGTTCGGATAACGCATGGGCAGCCGTTCCCTCTTCTGCAAATACACTGGTTTGTTCATGAAACGTTTCCTCAAGTCGTGCCGAGGGTGTGCAGTGCAGCCAACGATGAGAACTCGATGCCGATAACAGAGCATGGACACCCATTACAGCACCTCAGCTTCTGCGAGCATGTCCTTATACTTCGAAGGATCAAGCGCAGTTAGTTTCGGTACGCCGTATTTGGACAGTAATGCTTTGACTTCAGCTTGTTTACCAGCCTGTGATTTTTCCGCTAATACCGCACGTACCCGTTCAATGGTGATCGGTTTTTCGTCCACCAGTTTTGGTGGTGCCGATGATTCAATATCCGATTTCATGGCTTGGACGAGCCGTTCAAGGCTATCCGCTACTTGTTTTACATGCTCCACTACATCGAGCGCTAATTTGATTCTACTCAAGAGGCGTAACCCCCCTTTCCTTTAATAATGGAATGGATGTCGTATGGTAGATGATGTTGCGGATACGTTCTGTTTGGCGTGTTGGGAAGCCTATCGCCTATCAAGCAGGAATGATGGTGTGTGCTGGATACGCATTTACGTATTCATTTTTTTGACTTCTTGACACGATTCATTGAAATAGCGGATTGGTTTTCGCCTCGTGATGGCCGAATACAATTCTTTTTTCATGCCCTCCGAAAGTAAATTTCCGAAGATCCAAATCTCATCACACTTCTCAAGAATCTCTAGTCCCAGTTGAATACCGGCCTCTCGTTCCTTGCTAATGTTTTCATCGAGAAATTGCGTAAATAACAAATGGGGTGCAAATGGGACAACCCCTTGTGAGTAGGCAAAAAAACAATATCTTCTAGCGCGTATCGTATTGACCTCGATATCCCCTTGATAGGGGGAACAAATAAATACCAGTTTCATGCGTTCACCTGCCTATGATCGTTGGATTGAAAATCGCCGATTACTTCCCCCAGTGAAGCTTTTTTAGGAGAAGACCGAGTTCGGCTTTCACACTCCGCTTCTCCGTCGCATCTTCCCTCATAACGATCTGCGTGGGTGTGGAACTGGTGATCGTAATTTTAATGGTAGACATGCTTGTTCACCTCCGATCGATCGTACTAGGACGCATGGAAAAGAGTCCTTACCTATGAGCCACAGGAATTACGATTTCGTATCCCCCACTTCGCAAGCGATTTTCAATTTTTTATAAATCTTACGTAGTCGATGTCGAATGGCACCTTCGGTAACACCAGCTTCTCTAGCCACGTCTGTTATCGATCGCCCCTCAAAAAAGACATAAAAAATAAGCTCTCTCTGGTGAGGAAGGAGCTTACGGATGGCGGCTTGTAGTTTTTTACGGGTTTCCTGCATGTCTACAACAGATGCTATGTTTTGCGTTTCATCAGGGAACTGAACACCCTGGTCTTCCAACTGACCCATGGATCGGTGTCTACGTGTTTCTTTACGATTATGGTTGTGAATCTCCTTATCAATGGTAATGCTCACCTCACCAATCCCATCTGGAACTTCAATTTCGATACACTCTCCGGTTACAAATGTATACTGGATCAACATGTGTCCATTCCTCCTTAAGGTCGTAGAAAATAAAAAAAATAGCCGGATGATCACCAATTGCTTGGTAACCATCCGGCTATTTGGTAGTTTGATGCGGAATTAGCTCATCAACTCCGTTGCTCGGTATTTCGCGTATGTAGGATTAAAGCGCTTTCATTTCGTTCCACGTGACTTACCGTTTTACATCGAGGACATTTGATTTCGACAATGACCTGGTGAGACAAAAGATCAAACAATCGATGTTCACAAATCGGGCATTTTACTTTTTCAGCCATCCGCA
>JBILCE010000145.1:0-3647 GCA_044353305.1 Paenibacillus sp. | reverse complement strand
CAAAAACCTTTGCCCGTCTAGCGACTTCACTTCCGATTCGGCCCATACCAATAATAGCTAATACTTTATTGCGAAGTTCAACTCCAACGAACGTCTTGCGGTCCCATTCTCCACTGACGGTTTTTTTATAGGCTTGTGGAATCATCCGGGCTACAGCCATCATCATGGCAAAGGTAAGTTCACATGTTGCGATTGTATTACCATCAGGTGCATTAATAACAACGATTCCACGTTTTGTCGCTGCTTCAAGATCAATATTGTCGACACCTACACCTGCGCGTCCGATTACTTTTAATTTAGGTGCTGCTGCCATGATGGAAGCCGTTACTTTCGTTTGGCTTCGCACTAACAATGCATCATAATCACCAATAATGGCAATTAATTCAGCTTCAGATAAGCCTGTTTTTTTATCGACTTGAACGTCAGCGGCATCATACAATTGCTGAATTCCCATATCGCTGATCGGGTCCGATACTAATACTTTAAACATTTCATACCCTCCTAGTCATTGTAAATAAAATATAAAAACTCCCAATCCTATACGACTTCCGTCGTAAGGGACGAGAGTTTCCTTTCGTGGTGCCACCCTAATTCACTATTCGCTTGCACGAACAGCCTCATGGTCGAATAAATCGACTCAGATCGTTAACGGGATCATAACCGGCTCCGCATACTTTACGTTCAGCGGGAGCAACTCTGGAATGCTCCGAATGTCTAGCAACCTCCGGTTCGCACCAACCACCGGCTCTCTGATGGGCTTGACATACTTGGTTCCTTCACTGTTGATGCTCGTATCTTTTGTTAATGTATCATGCCCCTAAATAACGTGTCAATATGGCGATGTTTGACGAAATTGTTAACGTTTTTTGGAATTGAGTTTGTTTATACAACCCTTATCAACAGATACCTATAATAAGTTAGCGGAAAAAAATTTGGCAAATAAAATATGATTCTTATCTCGTTGTTCAAGAATGACAAAATGGGGATACTAAAGTTAAGACGATATCCCATTATTTAAAATGGAAGAAGGGGAATATAATCTTATATTTGCAAGGTAAAATGATTACAAGCGCTGATTCAAATTCCCATTCCCATCTAATCTGTTATAGTGATTACTAATTCTGTTATACACCAGTATTCACATTTCTAATGGCAATTTAACAAAGCTTAAGAAGGTGCATTTTAAAGAAGTTTTTAGGGATTTACAAGGATAATTCATTTCTTAATTTTAACAAGTAAAATAAATCTGTTGCCCCAAAAAAATATTCTGTTATAATTGTGTTAATTATTTAGTATCTCATGTAGAGGGAAGGGAACTTATATCATGTCCATTCTACCAAAAAAGAATGAACTCGGTTTTTTTGAGATTCGATTGGAGTCCATCGGTGGTCTCGGCGCAAACCTTGCTGGCAAGATGCTAGCAGAAGCTGGGGTTGTCGGAGCAGGATTAAACGGAGTTAGTTTCTCGTCATATGGATCCGAGAAGAAAGGATCACCAGTAAAAGCGCATATTCGCTATTGTGATTTAGATACTCCAATTCGTGATACCTCTCCCGTAGAGCGTCCTCATGTTGTTGGAGTGTTTCACGAATCGTTATCAAAGACAATAAATGTAGTCAGTGGAATTTATGAGGATAGTACTGTACTTGTGAACTCTTCAAAAACTCCTCAACAATTGAAAGAACATTTGAAATTAGTTGGGGGAACAATTGCAGTTGTTGATGCGACTGGGATCTCTCTCGATGAGAAGAATCGTGTAAATATGGCTATGCTAGGGGCATTATTCCGCCTTTGTCCTTTTCTTGATCCGCAAATTATGCGTGATGTTATTCGTAAATCACTTGAGAAGAAATACCCACAATCGGTTGAACCAGCACTTCGTACGTTTGACCGTGGGTTTAACGAAGTTAAATTTCAAACATTTACTCTTCCGGAAGGCGTCACTATGCCTCCATTCGTTCGCCATGACACACCGGTTTTGGGTTATGCTACACAGGCAATGGGCGGCACCGTTGTAAATCCAGGAAACAGTATCTTGAAGGATCTCAGTATTTCCCGTTCTGGCATGATGCCTCATTATCATGAAGACAAATGTATACATTGTGCTGCTTGTGATAATGTATGTCCTGATTTTTGCTTTGTGTGGGATGAGCTCCCAGACAAAAAGGGTAGACCTCAGATGTTCCTTCAAGGGATCGATTATCAATATTGCAAAGGTTGTTTGAAATGTGTTGCGGCATGTCCGACTGAAGCGCTTACAGATGAACGTGAGATGGAAGGATACGGTGAAGCAAACCGTGTACCACATCGTTTCGATTTAGCACCTAAATCTTAATTTTATAAAGAACGGAGGAAACTTCATATGGTATTAGAAATTAAGAACGAGAATGCCCTAGGTAAAATCGAACAACGGATGGTTTATGAATCAGGTAATGAGATGGCTGCTTATGCTGCGCACCAAATCAACTATCATATCATGGGTTATTTTCCAATATCACCTTCCACAGAGGTAGCACAATTTCTTGATCTCATGAAAGCTAGTGGCCAGCATGATGTGAAATTAATTCCAGCCGATGGTGAGCATGGTTCTGCGGGTATCTGCTACGGAGCATCAACGGCCGGTGGTCGTGTATTTAATGCAACTAGTGCTAACGGCTATCTCTATATGATTGAACAAATGCCTGTTCAATCCGGAACGCGTTTTCCAATGGTTCTTAACTTAGTCTGTCGTTCGGTATCTGGTCCTTTGAACATTCACGGCGACCACTCTGACCTTTACTATGCATTAAATACGGGTTGGCCAATTCTAATGTGTCGTGATCCTCAAGCTGTTTATGATATGAACATCATGGCAATTAAACTTGCAGAAGACCCTGCTGTTCGCTTGCCTGTTATGGTTGCATCTGATGGATATTTTACGTCCCACCAGAAGCGTCGCGTTCAAACGTTTGCTCATCGTTCGGATGTTCATGCTTTTGTGGGCAAGGAAGCTCCTACTGGCTTCGCGGACGTATTGGACCGTGATAAACCTATCACAGTTGGTCCTTACATGAATGAGCCTGATTATATCAACAACTGTTACCAGCAATCTGTTGCTATGTACAATGCTTCAGAAGTATATGACCGAATTCGTCAAGAATATTTTGAACTAACTGGTCGCGATTATCCAATCCTTGATCTTTATCGTATGGAAGATGCAGAAGTTGCTGTATTCTTAATGAATTCTTCTTCCGAAATTATCAAAGATGTAGTGGACCAACTTCGTGAAAAAGGTATTAAAGCCGGTTCCATTGCACCAAACATGATTCGCCCTTTCCCACAAAAGGAAATTGCGGAAGCTTTAAAGAACGTTAAAGCTGTAACAGTAGGTGACCGTGCTGATAGCTACGGCGCATACGGTGGTAACATGACCAATGAGGTAAAAGCCGCATTGTTCACCTATGGCAACTCAAAGACTATGGTTGTAAGCCGTATATATGGTCTTGGTGGTAAAGATTTCTATGCCGAAGATGGTCATGCTATGTTCGAATACTCACTTGAAGCAATTGCTAAAGGTCGAGTTGAAGTGCCGTTTGATTACCATGGACATACGCCAGGGGATCCACTAAAGACACAAAAACGTGTTCTGAATCCAATGAAATTTGAAG